>JAQBPF010000283.1 GCA_028287665.1 Deinococcus sp.
ACCGACAAGGGGAGCGTGCCGTGTGAGGCCAGCCCAGCCCACGCTGCACGCGCTTCAGAAGTCTTCAGAAGTTTGGCTCCCAACACGGCAGGCGGCACGCCCCGCAGCCCAAACCGCGCCAGCGTCAGCGGGTGCTTGGGTAGCCGGGGCAGGGGCCGCAAGACATCGTCCAGCATGCCTTCCCAACCCGCCAGCATCGGCCCGAACAGCGTTCGCCAGCCCCGGCCTCCCGCGCCCAAGCTCTCGGCGGTGGCGTCCAGACTCTGCTCGACCACCACGCCGCGTCCGTCTTCCAGCACATGTCCAAACGGTGCAGGTGGCGTCACCCAGTCCAGCCCGAAGGCGTGCAGCGGCCAGTCCCGAAAGGCGGGCGAGGCCAGCCCCAGCGGGTGAATGGCGCTGCCCACATCGTGCGTGAACCCCGGCAGGGTCAGCGCCGCGCTGCTGAGGCCGCCGCCGGGTTGGGCATTACGCTCCAGCACCAGCACCCGCAGGCCTGCCCGCGCCAGCGTGACTGCCCCAGCCAGTCCATTCGGCCCAGACCCGATCACGATGGCGTCCCATTCGGCAGTTTTTGGTGTGGCGCTGGCGGTGGGGGGCATGGCTGTAGCTTAGGCGCTGGCGGGCACAACAGGCGCGTCTGTCCTGTGGTTGGGGCGGTGCCGCACAGTTGGGCTGCGGAGAGCGGAGCTTGGGCGCTACACTCGGCCCAGAATGGCGCGAAAAGTATGCCCCTAGACATTGGCGCCGAAATCGCGGCGCGCTACACCCTGCGTGCCCTGTTGGGCGAAGGCGGCAGCGCCCGTGTCTTCCGTGCCCACGACGCCCTACTGGACCGCGAAGTGGCCATGAAAGTCATGCACGCGCATGTGCCCGACTCTGACCGGGCCCGGTTTCTGCGCGAGGTGAAGACGTTGGCCCGCCTCACGCATCCCGGCGTGGTGCCCGTGTTGGACCTGGGTGAAGAAGACAGTGGCCGCCCTTTTTTCACCATGCCGCTGTTTACGGGGGGGCAGATCACGGCGCTGGGGCCGCTGGAAGATGCTCCAGGTCCCCTGAGCCGCTTTCTGACGGCGGCCTCTTTCGCTTCCCGCACGCTGCATTTTGTTCATTCGCAGGGCATCATTCACCGCGACCTGACTCCCGGAAATATTTTGCTGGATGCCGCAGGGTTGCCGCGCATCATGGATTTTGGGCTGGTGACGCTGACCGAGCAGACCCGCCACCTCACCCGCAGCGGCGTCACGCTGGGCACGCCCACCTACATGGCCCCCGAACAGGCCAAGGGCGTGGGCGTAGAACCTCGCAGCGATCTGTACGCGCTGGGGGCAGTGCTGTACCGGGTGGCGTGTGGCAGCCCGCCGTTTGTGGGCGACACCGACCAGAGCGTGATGTTTCAGCATGTGTACGAGGCCCCCAAGGACCCCCGTGAACTGAATCCTGCCGTGCCGGACGCCATTGCCCAGGTGCTGCTGGCCCTCCTGGCCAAACGCCCGGAACGCCGTCCTGAAAGTGGTGAGGCGTTGGCGCACCTGTGGGCACTGGCCCGCCGCGACGTATGGACCTCACATGCACGGGGCCAGTACCGGGGAGGCCGCGCCCGCACCGGCGAACACCCCGATGGCCCGGCCCGTGTGTCGGCCCTGCGGGAAGTCTGGAGCGTGGCCCTGCCCGGCGAGGTCACCTGGCCCGCTGCCGTGGTGGGCGAGGGTGACCTGGTGGCGGTGGGTACCCGCGGGGGCCAACTGGTCCTGACCCACGCCTCTGGTCGGCCCTTTGCCACCTACGCGGCCCGCGATGAGGTGACCGCGCCCGCCACGTTTATCGGGCGGCATGTGTTGTACGGCGCCTGGGACGGAACCCTGCGCCGCGTCCAGTTGTCGGACGGTGCAGAGATCTGGAAGCATCAGGCCCGCGCCGAATTTACGGGTGCGCCGACCCTCTGGGCTGACCGGGTTCTGGCGGCCAGCCGTGACGGACATCTGCACGCCCTCGACGCCCGCACCGGAGAATTGGCCTGGGCCTACCGCGCAGGCGGCCCGGTGGCGGCCAGTCCGTTGGTGTGGGCAGGCGCGGCCCTGCTGTGCGATGAAAACGGCTGGCTGCACGCCCTGGATGCCCGCACCGGAAGTCCTCTGTGGAAAGTGGAAGTGGGCACGGTGCACGGCACGCCCGCGCTGTTGCCCACGGCTCCTGGCGAGGCCACCCTGATCGTGGCCACCTGGCCCGGCGAGATTCACGCCCTGCACCTCACCATTCGCGGCGGGCGGGCGGCCCTGGGTGGGCCCGCGCTGGGTGGGTCGGGAGTGGGGAGCCCCGATCCGATCCTCTGGACCTATGACCTCGAAGACGAAATCTGGGCCGCACCTGCCATCGCCCGTTCTCCGGTGATTCTGGCCAGTCCGTTGCCCAGCATGAGTGTCCTTCCTGTGCCCACCGCGCCCTCTGAAGCGGAGGCCCCTCAGCCCAGGGGCGGCATTGTGATTGTGGCGGGCTGGGGCGGCACGGTGCGGGCCCTGCACCTCAGTGACGGTGAAGACGTCTGGGTGCACACCCTGGAAGGCCGCGTGACCGCCAGTCCGGTCATCAGCGCGGGTCTGGTCTTTCTGGCCTCGGAAGTGGGTGAACTGGTGGCGCTGGATGTCCGCACTGGAGAGGTGCGCTGGACCCAGCGCGAGAAAACGGGCGTACAGGCCACGCCACTGGCTGCCGACGGCACGCTGTACGTGGCCTTTATGAACGGCACCCTGCGGGCGTACCGATCAGACTGAAGAGGCGTGGGCCTGAATTCCCCTCCCTGACCATCCCCTGACATTTCAGTGACGCCCGCCTGACAGTTCACCTTCAGGCTGTCAGGCATGAAGAAGACTTTCTTGGGCCTCGCCCTTGTTGCCACCACCTCTTTCGGCACCGCCGCCGCGCAGGGCAGCATCACGGGCGCGGGCGCGAGCTTCCCCTTTCCTCTGTACTCCAAGATGTTCGCCGAATACAAAGAAAAGAGCGGCGTCAGCGTCAACTACCAGTCGGTGGGCAGCGGCGCAGGCCAGAAGCAGATCATCGAGCGCACCGTGGACTTTGGGGCCAGCGACAACGCCATGACCGATGAAGGCATGAAAGACGCTCCCGGCAAGCTGATTCACGTGCCCACCGCCATCGGCGCAGTGGTGCCCAGCTACAACCTGCCCGGCGTGACCACCCCCCTCAAGTTCACCGGCAAGGTTCTGGCCGACATCTACCTCGGCAAGATCAAGACCTGGGGCGACAAGTCGATTGCCGCGCTGAACCCCGGCGTCACCATTCCTCCTCTGCCCATCACGGTGGCCCGCCGCAGCGACGGTTCGGGCACCACCTACGTCTTTGCCGACTACCTTTCCAAAGTCAGCAGCGAGTGGAAGAGCAAAGTCGGCGTGGGCAACAGCCTCCAGTGGCCCACCGGCACCGGAGCCAAGGGCAATGACGGCGTGGCCGGAGTGGTCAAAAGCACCCCCGGAGCCATCGGCTACGTGGAACTGGTGTACGCCAAGCAGAACAAACTGACCTTCGGCAGCGTGCAGAACCGTGCAGGCAAGTTCGTGGTGGCCGACAACGGCCCCGCCGCCGCCGCCGCCCTGGGCGTGGTCATTCCTGCCGATACCCGCGTCAGCCTGACCAACAGCGCCAACGCCGAGGCCTACCCCATCGCCAGCTTTACCTACGTCATCTTCTACAAAGACCAGAAGTACGGCAACCGCACCGAAGCGCAGGCCAAGGCCCTCAAGAACCTGCTGACCTGGATGGTCACCACCGGCCAGCAGTACAACGAGCCCCTCGACTACTCCAAGCTGCCTGCCAACGTGGCCAGCAAGGCCAAAGCGCTGATCAACTCCATCAACTACGGCGGCAAGAAGCTCTAACAACATCTGAACTTCCACGGGGCGGCCTCTGATACGGGGCCGCCCGTTGCTGTGCCTCGGCCAGAGGTTTGTTGATTTCGCCGTGCTTGGCAACACGTTGGAAGATGGAGTTGGCAGGCGGCCCCCGTTGCTGGTGCAACACTCCCTGAGAAGTGGGTCTTGATAATCGCCCTTGAGGGCGGGCGGGCCGCGCAGCAGACTCGGGGTTTGCCCGCAGTCGCCAACTCTGCTCAGTCCACACTTCACCCACCCCATCCCACCGATGTCCAATTCTTCACGCCCTGACTTGGCCCTGACGCATGGCGTGTGAACTGTTCTCATATGGAGCCTCTTCGTCTGGAACCAAGCTCGACTTTTGTTGGCTCGCTCTTGAGTGACCGGACGTTCCTTTTATCCGCCCCGGAGGGGTCTAGCCGCCATGATTGAACCTGCCCGCCGTCCGCCCCCCCGTGGTGCCCTCTCCAGTCAGGGCGACCGCGTGTTTCAAATTCTGATTCTGGCGCTGGCCAGCATCATCGTGCTGATCTTTTTGCTGAGTCTGTACCAGCTGGGCCGCGAATCGCTTCCTGCACTGCAACGCTTCGGCTTCAGGTTCTTTACCGAGCGCACCTGGAACCCGGTGGCGGGCACGTATGGCGCGGCCACCATGATCATGGGCACGCTGCTGACCAGTCTGGTGGCCCTGCTGATCAGCGTGCCGTTGGCGGTGGCCAGCGCCCTGTTCGTGGCCGAATACGCGCCCAAGTGGTTGGCGAACCCGGTGGGCTACCTGATCGAACTGCTGGCCGCCGTGCCCAGCGTGGTCTACGGCCTGTGGGCCCTGTTCGTCATCGCGCCGATTCTGGGAAAATGGCAGACCGCCTTCTTCCTGAATCCCGATAATCTGGGCACTATCACCCGCTGCAATGAGTTATGGGCCAATCAGCAGACCAACTTGCAGTGCTTTCTCGTGCCCAGCGGCGCGGGCGGGCGCGGGTTGGCGCTGGCGATCATCATTCTCACCGTCATGATTTTGCCCTACACGGCGTCGGTGGCCCGCGATGTGATCCGTCTGGTGCCCGCCGACCAGCGCGAAGCCATGTACGCCCTCGGTGCAACCAAATGGGAAGTCATCAGCCGCGCCATCTTGCCCTATGCCCGCGCCGGAATTCTGGGCGGTGTGATTCTGGCCCTGGGCCGCGCCCTCGGCGAAACCCTGGCAGTGGCGATGGTCATCGGTGACAGTCAGGAAATCCTGAAGAGCCTGTGGGGCAACGCCAGCACCATGGCCTCGGTCATTGCCAACCAGTTCGGAGACGCGCAGGAAACCATTCACCGCTCCAGCGTGGTGGCCCTCGGCCTCAGCCTGTTTTTCCTGAGCGTCATCGTGAACTACGTGGCCCGCCTGATCATTGCCCGCCTCACGCCCAAAGGCATCCAATGATGAGCACCGCTCTTTCTGCCGCTTCCCGGTCTAACGCCAAACTGTCTCCGGCCCGGCGGATTCGCAACACCCTGATGGGCGGCCTGATCCTGCTGGCCACGCTGGCCGTCGTCGCGCCCCTGATCCTGATTTTCCTCTACCTGCTGCGCGAAGGCGTCAGCGCACTCAACGTCGATTTCTTTACCAAAACCCCGGCCCCCGAAGGCGAAACGGGCGGCGGCCTGCTGAACGCCATTCTGGGCAGCATCACGATGTTGGCGATGGCCAGCGTGATCGGCGTGGTTGTGGGCGTGGCGGGCGGCATCTTCCTGGCCGAATATCCGCGTCATCCCCTGATGCCCACCATCCGCATGATCAGCGACGTGCTGGCAGGTATTCCGGCCATCGTGATGGGTCTGGTCGCCTACGGCCTGATCGTGCTGGTCTTCGGCTTCAGCGGGT
>JAQBPF010000293.1 GCA_028287665.1 Deinococcus sp.
AAAGCTGGAAGACACCGCGCCTCTGATGGCCGGGAAGACGCTCCAGACGAACAGAATCAGGGTGACCAACGCGTAGGGTGTGGGCGTCAGCTTGGCCCACGCGCCAAAGAACTGATACCCGTGAACCGCTTGCAGCAACTCCATACGGCTAGCCTAACGCGCTGGGGGCGGGAGGTGGCGGCAACAGCGCGGGCAAGAAGGCAGACATAGAGCGTCACTCTCGCGCGCCCGTCCCCGTCTGACCGTCACCTTTCCTATGAACACCTCCTCTGAACACCCTGGCCCCACACCCCGGATTCAGTCGTTCAGAAATGTCAGTTCGGAAGCGGGGGGCAGGTAGGTGCCGGGGCGCAGCGGCGCGGGTTCACCGAAGCGGCTGAGGATCAGGTGGCTGGGCACATCGGCCAGCAGCACACGCGGGCCGCTGGAACTGACGCGCACCCCCGCGAGGGCCGGAGCCTGAAACGCCGCGCCCAGATCGGTGATGCCTGCTCCCAGCGTAAAGGCGTGATCGCCGTAGGGCCCGGTGACGTGCAGAGTGACGCCATCGGCCAGCAGCCGCAGCGGCAGGCCCAGGCCCACCAGCGATCCCAGCGGCGGGTGCGGCGCACGCGAGAGCCGCGCTACGGCCACCCCCAACAGCGTACCGGGGCGCACCACATCGCCCGATTGCAGCAGGCGTGCCCCCTGACTGACTTCCAGATCGGCAGGCACATTGAGAATGCTGAGGCCGTCACGGTGCTGCTCGGCCCGGAATCCGCTGAGGTGCGGCACACTGGCAAGCTGTCCCAGATCGAACGTGCCCCCCAGAGGCATGTTCAGACTGCTGACGTCGCCGTTGGCAGTCACCAGGGCCAGGGTGCGGTCTTCACGGTATTCGATGCCCTCCACGGCAGGCGGTGGGGCAGACACGGGGGCAGCGGGGGCCACGCGGCGGCCCTGCCTTCTGCGCCAGAGAAACAACAGCAGTCCCAGCACTGCGGCGCCGCCCAGCAGCCAGCCAGCAATTCGGGCAACGCCGCCAGGGCCAGGGTTTTCCGGTTCGGCCACAGGTACAGGAGGCGCGGCAGGCGTGCCAGTGGCCGCAGACCCAGCCGGAGTGGTGACGCTTCCCGCTGCCAGTCCGCGCCCGCCCTCATCGCCTTTAACAGTGGGCAGAGCCAACCGCCGCCCGCCCGCCAGCGCCAGAGCAGGAGCCAGCGTGCGGCCCGGTTGCAGGCCTTCATTGGTGAGGCGCACAGTGAATTCGCGGCTGCCAGGTTGCTGCTCCAGCACGCCTGCCAGCCCGGTTCCGTTCAGGCCGACCACCCTTGCGCCGTCCAGATTCAGGTCAGCCGCCGCCCGGTAGCGCAGGTTCACGGTCTCCCCTGCTTTCAGGGTGCGGTCTGCGGCAGGATTCAGCCAACTGAGCGCCGGATCGGTGCCGATATTCAGGCGCAACAGCACGCGGCGGGCAGGCGCGTCGGCACGGGTCGAGGGAGCGCACAGCAGCGCTGCCGTACCGTGTGGCAGGCGCGGCGGCACGTTCAGGCGAGTGAGCCCGCCCTGCGCGGTGGTCTCAGCCAACCCAACCCCGCTGGTGCCGGAAGCCAGGGCCAGCGGCGTGCCGTCTGGGTAGGGGGCCGCCACCTTGCCTGCATCGGTCACCGTGCGGAGGCCGTCGCCCGCAGCCACCAACGTCAGGTCGGGCACTTCTCCAACCGGAACCGTCTGACTGTCGGCGTATGCACTGACCGCCAGAGCACGGGCCGCCTCGGCAGGAACAGTGGCCCCCAGCGCCACATAGTGCAGCGTGTCCAGCGGGCCGCGCCCGGTAAAGGCCGCCAGCGCACTCTGCGCCGTGGCCGTGCGGCTGGTGTCGTTGTCTATGCCGTCGGTCAGCACGAACACACGGGTCAGGTAGCGCTCTGCACCCGCCAACGGTTTCAACGCGGCCTGCAAACTCTGGTACAGGTAGGTATTGCGCCCATCGGCCCGCAGCGCCGCCAGGTCGCCATTAAAGAGCCCGGCGGCGGCAGGCAGATCGTAGCCGCGCTGGGTTCTCACGCCACTGTCAAAGGTGACGAGGTCGACGCGGTCAGGTTGCTCGGCCCGCACATAGGCATTGATACTGACCTTCACGCGCTCAAAAATATCGGCCTGACCATCGCCTATACCGCGCATGCTTCCGCTGGTATCCAGCAGGAATACCGCCCGCGTCTGGGTGGGCAGCGGCCCAGCAGGAAGAACGCAGATGGGGGCAGCGGCGGGATTGGGCAGGCTCGGCGTCGGCGTGGCAGCGCGGACCGCAGAGAACGCAGACAAGGAACCGGTCAGGCAAAGGGAGAGGAGGAGGGAAACGCGGCGCATCGCGTGCCCATTCTGACCCGTACAGAGGCCCAACGTGCAACTTTGGCCCAGGCCCTCAAAACGGCAGGCAAACAGACGGGCGCTGGGACGGATTTTCTACCCCCGACACCCCTCAAGAAGACCACCCCAAGATTACGCTTATAACATAATTTATTTGACCCATTTCAGCAAAGGGAGTATACTGAGCAGACTGATGGAGGCGCAGTGCGTGCCACCTCACCTCTCTACTTTCCCTTCCCACCTCTGGCTCCATCTGCTTTTCACTTCCCGCCAGCCAGAACCAGCGAGACGCCCCGCGTGGGCGGATCAGGAGGAACATGACGAAAACTGACCCCAAACCCAAGGATGCCGTGCTGGACAGCGCCATCGACAATATCGAGACCGACGGCACCCTCGCTGACACCACCCTGCCGGAAAGCACCGTGGCGGGCGGCCCCAGCCGGAGCTATACCGCCGCCGATATTTCTGTGCTGAAGGGCCTGGAAGCGGTTCGCAAACGCCCCGGCATGAACGTGCAGGGCGGCACGGGCATCGACGGCTACCACCAGTTGCTGACCGAGATCATCGACAATGCCATCGACGAGGGTCTGGCGGGCTTTGCCAACGAAGTGCACGTGATCATGCACGCCGACGGCAGCGCCACCGTGACCGACAACGGACGCGGCATTCCCGTGGACATCATGCAGAGCGAGGGCCGCTCCGCCATCGAAGTGATCTTTACGGAACTGCACGCGGGCGGCAAATTCGGACAGGGTGCGTACAAGGTGTCGGGTGGCCTGCACGGCGTGGGCAGCAGCGTGGTGAACGCGCTCAGCAGCTACCTCGACGTGACCGTGAACAAGGACGGCCAACTGCACCACATCCGCTTTGAACGCGGCGACGTGGTGACCCCGCTGGAAGTGCTGGGCGATACGCCCGCCGACGTGACGTGGGCCACCCAGGTCAGCTTTCACCCTGACGCCGACGTGTTCAGCGAGTTTGCCAACCTGTTCGACTACGACCGCATTCGCCGCCGCCTGCGCGAGCTGGCCTACCTGACGGGCCTGAAGATCGTGATCCGCGACGAGCGCACCGAACTGCACGCGGGCGACGTGAAGGAAGAAACGTTCTACGAGCAGGGCGGTATCGCCAACTTTGCCCGCGCCCTCGTAACCGACGATTCCAAGTTGCTGTACGACCAGCCCATCGTGATGCGCGGCACGCACAGCGAAGTGGAAGTGGAAGTGGCCTTCATTCACGCCAACACCTACAACGCCGACAACATCCTGACCTACGCCAACATGATCCGCACCCGCGACGGCGGCACGCCCCTGACCGGATTCAAGACGGCCTACACGCGCATTCTGAACAAGTATGCCCGCGACAAGAACCTGATCAAGAACGGCAACCCGGTGCCCACGGGCGACGACCTTCTGGAAGGCATCTACTGCGTGGTCAGCGTGAAACTGGGCGAACCTCAGTTCGAGTCTCAGGCCAAAGTGAAGTTGCTGAACAGCGAAGCGCAGACCGCCGTGAACGCCATCGTAGGCGAGAAATTCGCGGAGTTTCTCGAAGAAAACCCCAAGATCGTCAAGACGATTGTGGAGAAGGCCGCCGAAGCCGCCCGCGCCCGCGAAGCTGCCCGCAAGGCCCGCGACATCGTGCGCCGCAGCAACCCGCTGGAAAACGACGACCTGCCCGGCAAGCTGGCCGATTGCTCCAGCCAGGACCCCGCCGAGTCCGAACTGTTCATCGTGGAAGGCAACTCGGCAGGCGGCAGCGCCAAGGGTGGCCGTGAGCGCCGCTTTCAGGCCATCCTGCCCCTGCGCGGCAAAATCCTGAACGTGGAGAAGTCCGAGCTGAACAAGATCCTGAAAAACGCCGAAATCCGGGCGCTGATCGGGGCCATCGGGGCGGGCGTGGAGGGCACGGGCGACCGGATGCACTTTGACCTCAGCAACCTGCGCTACCACAAAGTCGTGATCATGACCGACGCCGACATGGACGGCGGGCACATCACCACGCTGCTGCTGACCTTCTTCTTCCGGTACATGCGCCCGGTCGTCGAACAGGGCCACCTGTATATTGCTCAGCCGCCTCTGTACCGCTTTACCCTGGGC
The DNA here is from genome assembly GCA_028287665.1 of Deinococcus sp. Lineage (GTDB taxonomy): Bacteria > Deinococcota > Deinococci > Deinococcales > Deinococcaceae > Deinococcus. The sequence continues at coordinate 4,449 of JAQBPF010000293.1, forward strand.
CGCGAGAAGAAGGGCACCTACCTGTACGACGAAGAAACGTTGAAGCAGCACGTGGCCCGCGCCAACAAGGAAGGCAAGAAGTACGAGATTCAGCGATTCAAGGGACTGGGCGAGATGAACGCCGACCAGCTCTGGGAAACCACCATGAACCCTGAACTGCGCGTGCTGAAGCGTGTGAATATCGAAGACCTGATCGT
>JAQBPF010000353.1 GCA_028287665.1 Deinococcus sp.
GATTCTGGACGAAGACCCGACCCTGCACTTTACCCGCGAATCGCAAACCGGAGAGCAACTGCTGTCGGGCATGGGCGAGATGCATACTGTGATCGCCATAGAAAAACTGGCGGCGTTGGGCGTCAACGTGACCACCAGCATTCCGCAGATTCCGTACCGTGAAACGATCCACGCACCCGCTCAGGCGCAGGGCAAGCACAAGAAACAGAGCGGCGGGCACGGGCAATTCGGAGACTGCCGTATCCGCATCGAACCCGGCGAAGGGTACGCTTTCAAGAGTGCGGTGGTGGGCGGCGCGATTCCCGGCAAGTACATTCCCAGCATAGAAAAAGGCGTGCAGGACGCCCTGCAAAAGGGGCCGCTGGCAGGCTACCCGCTGCAAGATATTCACGTTACCGTTACTGACGGCAGCTACCACGACGTAGACAGCAGCGACATCGCCTTCCGAACCGCTGGAATGCTGGCCCTGAAAAATGCCGTGCAGGACGCCCGCCCCGCCTTACTGGAACCCGTGATGCTGCTGAGAGTTCGTGCGCCCGCGCAGTTTACTGGCGACCTGATAGGCGACCTGCAAACCCGCCGCGCCCGCGTGCAGGGCATGGAACCGGAAGGCACGGTCATCACCGTCAGCGCCGTTGTTCCGCAAGTCGAACTGCAAAACTACAGCGCCGACCTCCGCAGCCTGACCGGAGACCGGGGCGCGTATTCGGTCAAGCTGCACGGCTATCAGGATGTGCCGGAGCATCTGGCGAAAAAGGTGATTGAGGAGCGGAGAGAGGCAGGGGCGTAGCTCTGATCTCATAGCTCTTGCTTATAGTCAGTCCGGTATGTCATTTAATCCGGGGTTGAACCGTGTCACCATAGCTGACTTTGCGAATTTGCCCGCAGGAATGGCAGGAACGCTGGCCCATGAATGGCTGGCAACGTGGAGTATCGCCCCCAAGATGCAGGCTGAATTGGGCGCAGTGGTGGCAGCTTCTGGCCTGCCGCTCCTGTCCGGTTACAGTTCAAAAAACAGCAGCGTTCCTGCCAGAGCCGCTGGTTTTGCAGTGCCGCACCTTGCCCTGTTCCTCAATAGGCACGGGAGTCTTGGGGGGATTAAACGTTATTTTCGTCAGAAAGCCATGCGAACTCAGGGTCAGAAAGTGGACACTTGGAAGGCCTACCCTCTGGCGCTGAACGACGCTTTGAGGGAGGGAAATGAGGAAGCCGCCGCATTTGCCGAACGCATGGGAATCGCTTTGGCCGCAGTCTTGGCGACCCTGGCTGTGGCTCCGGCGCAAAGCCGTGCCGCCCGTCCGGAATGGCCCGCTGCACATTGGGAACAGTGGCGAGGCGTGCGGAATATTGTGCTGGGCGGCGGCGTGTTGGAGGGTCTGTTGGGGCAACACATCTATGCCACGGCTTGCCGATGGCTGCCGGAATTGGGCGCTTCACAGCTTCGGCTTCATTTGTTTCCGCAGCCGCGCTCGCTGATGCTGCACGGAGCGGCCCGTCAGTACCAAGAAGGGTCGGTACTGGTGCTGGATGCAGGTCACACCGCCCTAAAACGGGCCGTGGTGGAGGTCGGCGGCGGTGAGGTGCTGAGGCTAGAGCTTGCGCCACCGCTACCGACGCCGTATGGCGTGAGAGATGGCCGCGCCTTGTTGGAGGTTTTGACTGAAGCCCTAGTCAACCCTCTGATAGCGGGTCAGCGCGTATCGCAGGTGGCGGTCAGTCTTTCGGTTCATCTGGATCAGAGTGGAAGGGTAGCGCAGGCTTCAGCAGACAGCAGTTTTTACGATCTCCTTGCTGGTTTTCCCTTGACGGATGCGTTACAGGACAGCCTCACTGTCTGCCTGGGATACCCTTGCTCGCTCAAAGCGATGCACGAAGGTCAAGCTGCCGTGTGTGGTTTAGCCACCATGGACGCTGCGGTACTGCTGGGAACGTCCGTAGGAGGCGCACTGAAAGCCTAGAGTTCTGGCCCAGCGCTGAAAGGAGTCATGAAAAGAGTGGCCCCCAGCATCCACGCCGGGGGCCACCTTCATTTTTCCCTCTCTACTGGCTTTACTCCGTCGCCACCGACTGATCCACCGTCTGAGACGCGGGCAGCACCATGCGGAAGTGTCCGGCAGGATTCACCAGCAACTCGGCAATCCGGCGGGCGGGCACGGGCTGTTCACTCTTCAGCAGCAGCTCGTGGTATTCGCCCAACAGATCGCGAATATCGGCGGCTCCCTGTGCACTGAGCGGCAGAATCTGCACGCTGGCCCCCTTGGCAAGGCGGCGGGTCAGCGCGGCGTCGTCCATGCCCTGACCGGGTTCATAGCGCAGGTACACCACGCCGCCGCTCATGCCGGAGCAGATCCACGGGCCGGGATCGCCCACCACGATGGCGCGGCCCGCAGTCATGTACTCGAAGGCGTAGCCCTTGGCGTTGGCGCGGGTGGCGAGTGCGCCCAGGGTGTCGTCAATAGGAGTGCGGAGGTCGCCGCCCAGCACCACGTCGGCCCCGCTGAGGCGCACGCAGAAGCGGCTGTCGGCGCTGCCCTGCACAAAGAATTTGCCGCCGATGGCCCCGTAGGCAAAGCTCTTGCCCACGCTGCCGTCCACCCGTGTGCCCTGATGGTTGCGCCCCTTCAGGATCACGATTTTGCCGCCCAGCGCACTCTTGCCCACGCCGTCCTGTGCACCGCCGTCCACATGAATATCCACGGGACTGTTGTTGAAGGCACCCAATCCGTTACCGGGAATGCTGCCTGCTTCAAAGTGAAGTTTCACGCGGCGGGCCTGACGGGCGGTGCGCGGATCACGGGTCAGCGTGCCCACCAAATGTGTGCCCAACGCACGTTCGGCGCTCTGTACCGGGCCGTCACGGTAGATCACATCTTCTTCGTCGTCTTCCTCAATGGCTTCCGTGACCCACTCGCTCACCATTTTGGTCATATAGTTCAGCGGCTTGTGAATCACGCGCTTGCGGCCCCCCACCGTCTGCCACGCTTCGGGTTCTTCGGCGCGGCTCAGCAGTTCGGTCAGGTCGAGGGCGTCCGTTACGCCGCTCAGCAGGTCGGCGCGTCCCACGAGTTCCTGCAACGAGCCGAAACCGAGGCCCGCCACCAACACCCGCAGTTCGGAAGCGATGCCGCTGTAAAAGGCGTGCAGGCGGTCGACTTCGGTGGGCAGCACACGCGGCACGAAGCGCTTGAAGCCGTGTGCTTTGGCCTCCTCTTCCGTCTCCACTTGGGTCGTAATGCCCACGTGGCAGGTGTCCAGTTGGCAGCCCCGGCAGATCGTACAGCCGATAGCCACCATGCTGAGCGTGCCGAAGCCCACGCGGTTTGCGCCCAGCGCCACCATGCGGGCCACGTCCAGCGCGGTCTTCAGGCCACCGTCAGCCCAGAGTTCCACGCGGTCGCGCATTCCGGCGGCCACCAGCATCCGGTGGGCACGCGCCACGCCAAATTCCACCGGCATCCCGGCGTATTTCAGCGCGTGACTGCGGGCCGCGCCCGTGCCGCCTTCAAATCCAGACAGCGTGATGATGTGCGCCCCGGCCTTCGCCACGCCCAGCGCGATGGTGCCCACGCCCGGCGTCACCGGAACTTTCACGCTGATTTTGGCCTGCGGCGCAATGGTCTTCAGCTCCTCGATGAGTTGCGCGAGGTCTTCGATGGAGTACACGTCGTGGTTGTTGCTGGGCGAGATCAGGTCGATGCCGCGCACCGCGTGCCGGGCCGCCGCCACCTTGTCAGTGACCTTCTTGCCGGGCAGGTGCCCGCCCTCGCCGGGCTTGGCCCCCTGGCCCACCTTGATCTCGATCACGTGGCAGCTGTTCAGCATTTGAGAACTGACGCCGAAGCGCCCGGACGCCACCTGCTGGCCGCGCCAGTGGTTGTAGTGGCCCATCATGCTGGGAATCTCGCCGCCCTCACCGTTCATCGCCATCATGTTCAGCTTT
>JAQBPF010000356.1 GCA_028287665.1 Deinococcus sp.
TCACCCACAGACGGTGGTTCGCAGCAGCCTCGGCGTGGCGGGCGAACACGAGAAAAAAGAGCGCAGCATCCACCTCAGCTATGCGTTCGTGACGCTGGAAGGCCAGACCATCAGCGGGCGCAAGGGCATCGCCGTGAGTGCCGACGACGCGATGGACGAGGCCGAAAAGCGGGCGCTGGCCGTGCTGAACGAGGTGAACCCCACTCTGGCCGCCCGCGATGATGCCTCCGAAATAGCCCGCCGTATCGGCATCGGCGCGATCCGCTTTGCCATGCTCAAGGCCGAACCTACCCGCCAGATTGATTTCCGCTGGGATCAGGCGTTGGCCCTGAACGGTGATACCGCGCCCTACGTGCAGTACGCCGCCGTGCGTGCCGCCAGCATTCTCCGCAAGGGGCAGGAAGCTGGACATGATGTGAGCGGGACTGGGGCCGACTGGGACGCGCTGCTGGATGTCGACCTGACCCTCGCCAAAATCGTCGCCAAGTTGCCCGAAGTGGTGGCCCAGTCGGTGCGCGTGCACTCGCCGCATGTGGTGGCCGCCTACGCCCTCGATCTGGCGACCTCGTTCAATGCGTGGTTCAACGCCAAAGACAAGGCTGGAAAGCCCGTGACCAATGTGCTGCAAAGCCCTGAAGGCTTGCGTGAGGCCCGTTTCGCTCTGGTGGCAAGGTTGCGCCGCGCCTTTGAAGAAACGCTGGCTTTGATTGGTATTGAAGTGCCCAGCGCGATGTGATTTTCAGCAGCCTGCTTCCGGAATGCCTGCGGATGCATAGATCACTGTGGTTTCTTCGGTGATCAACCCTAGTGATTCATCCTTGGCCTGCTCGGAATTGGTATCTCCCCAGCCTTCCGAAATGATCTGAGTGGCTCCCATTGCCCGTGCCGCCTGACCAACAGACAGCAGGAGTGCCTGCCTTAGCTCTGTGCCTCGGACATCGGGACGCACGCCAGGAGTTCCCAAGCCAAGTGTTTCGCCGTCCAGTGAGGCTCGGCAGACGCCAGCAGCTTTGCCAGAGGCGTCATAGGCTATCCGGCTCAGCGCGTCGTCGGTATCGTTGAGGCCCAGTTCTACATCTTCGGCAGTTACGTGGATGTGCACAATTCGGTCGGAATAGGTGCGCTGAGCCGCCAGCCGATCTTCCAACTCGGCCTCTGACCAGCGGACAAGAGTGCATCCATTTGGCACGTTAGGCAGAACAATTGGGAGTGGGCCAACCATACGGGTATAGGCACTGACCGGAGCTAAGCCCGCAACATTGAGGGCTTCAGCGGGCAAAAACTGCACTTCGGCGTAGGCGTAAAGCCGAGGCTGAACTGCCAATGCAGCCTGAATGAGGGTTGTGGCTGCCTGCCGCTGCTCCGAACCCGCAAATGCACCGCCCATGACTTCTGAGCCGTGTGCAGGTGAAGGCCGCAGACCCAGTGCGCCCAACATTTCGCCCTCTTGGTTCTGAGCCACCCAAGCAAACGTCATTTGGGCCGTCATTGCCAACGTATCTTGCTCGCTCAGGCCATACAGACGGGCGAACACTGGCAAGGCTTCAAGAGGTTGCACACTTACAGCAGAACTGGACACAGCCGGAGCCTAGCGCAGTCAACTCCGGCTGCCCCACCCCAGGCTTTACCGCCTAACTCCGCCCCGCGCCAGTTCCCGCGCTTCCAGGCGAACAAAAAACCCGGTCAGTTGACGGGCCAGTGTGGGCGAAAAGCGGTTGCCGCCCAGGTGTGGCCCGGTCAGCAGCACCCAGTCGCTGACGCCAGCCTCGGCTTTGCTGTACAGCACGTCTGCGTTGGCCTTCATAGACACCACCGCGTCGTCGGGGCTGGCGGCCACGAACAGGGGCATGGGGGCGCGGTTCAGCACCTCGGCCAGCGGATTCAGTGACGGCTCGGGCGGGGCCGTGCCCAGGCCATAGGCATCAGCGATCTCGGTGCGGCGGGTCAGAGAACCGCCCCATGCGGAGCGCAAGTCGGCCCAGCCGTCAATCAGGGCCACGCCACTGACCGCATACGGGCTGCCGGGAAGCGCCGAGCGCAGTGCCAGCAGACCGCCCATGCTCAGGCCCAGCGCGTAGGTGCGGCCACTCCATTCGAACTCATTCACCGCGTCGGCATGCAGCCCGGCCACCTGATCCAGCGCGGCGGGGCTGCCCCAGGTATTCTCGCCGCCATCATCGCTGATCAGTACGGCAAAAGAAGCGTCCAGCAGGGCCTGAACCAGCACATTGACCTGAGGACTGTTGTGCAGGCGCTCAGCACTCTGGCCGCGCGGGTGGGCAATAACGACCAGCGCACAGTAGCGGACGCGGCAGGGATCCGGAACGCGCAGAAACGACGGCCCGCTGAGACGGTTGAAGGTGGTCGTTCCGGCCTGAACGGGAGCGGCGCTGTGGTGGGCCGGGAGACTCTGTACTGCGGGCGCAGGCGAGGTGGGCACAGGTTGGGGCGTTGCGGCCTGGGCAGCAGTCAACAGGGTCGCCAGAACAAGAGGAAGAGTCAGAAGAGAGCGCATGAACGGGGCGCATCCTAGCGCGGTGGCAATGACGGTAACCTGACTTAGATTCCAGCTGAACTCAGGTCAGCGCCCAAACATGAACGTGCCCAGGCGTGTGCCCAGCAGCAGGCGGCCCAGCGCGGCAGGAATCAGCAGCGCAATCAGCGCGTACAGCGCCGTGGTCAGCAGCAGCATGATGGGCCGCCCATCGGGAAAGCCGCGCCGCTCCAGCAATTGCAAAATGGCGGGGTGGATCAGATAGATTTGCAGGCTGACTGTGCCGATGGTGGCCACGCCGCGCCGCAGGAAGTCGGGACCACGCTCCAGACGGTAAGACAGGCCCAGCAGCGTCAGCGCCACCAGCGCCGTATAGGTCCAGCTGAGGCCGCTGTAGACCACCGGGGTCACCGATGTGCCCCGAGCATAGGCCAGTGCGATGGGCAGATACAGAGAATAGGCCACCACCAGCAGTGGCAGCAGCACCATTCGCCGTTTGCGCCACCACGCCTGAAACTCATCCAACCGTGAGCCCACGGCCACGCCCAGGGCAATCGGTAGCGCGTACCACAGCACGGTACTGGCCGGAAAGGGCAGCCTCAACGCCTCGCGGTTCAGGAGGTACAGGCCCAGCTGAACCGCCAGACCGATCAGCAGAGCCGCCGTGATACTGGGTTTTCGGCGGGCCAGCGGCAACAGAAAGGGCAGCACCACATACACTTCCAGCGCCACCAGCAAAAAATACAGGTGAAAACTGGCCTTGCCGTACAGCAGCCAGTCGCGCCAGCGGGCCGGGTCCGTCAGGGTATCGGGGGTGCGCTGCCCGGTCCAGACGTACCAGCCGATGTACAGGCCGCTCCAGAGCAGATAGGGCCACGCTCCCCGTGTCAGCCGCCGCCAGAAGTAACGCCCCGGCTCAAAGCGTTTCAGCAGGCTGCGGGTCAACACCACCGCCGACAGGAACACGAACGCCGGAACCGCGAAATGCAGGGTGCGGTTCAGGATCAGCAGCGCCTCATGCGTCAGCGATCCGGCCTCGGCGTGGCGCAGGGCCATTCCGCTGGCGTGGTGCCCCACCACTTCCAGAATGGTCAGGCCACGGAAGGTATCGATGGGCGTCAGGCGGGCCGGGAGCCGGACGGCAGGGTCGCTGGCGGGCGGTGAAGACGAGAGGGGAGGAGGAAGCGCCGTCATGCGATCATTTACTGTAGCGGGAAAAGAGGGCAGGCCACTTGAGGCTGTGCATCATGAGAAAAAGACCAACCCGGCAGTGTGGCTGACCGCTCCAGGCTGGAGATCATCGCTGGTTCAGCCCCGGCCACGCACTTCAAACCCGGCTTCACGCAGAATCTGGCTGGCATGGGCCACGTCTTCCAGCGTTTCCAGCCCCAGCCGCATCGCGCCGCCTTCCTCGCGGATGGCCAGCACCTCTATATCCTTGATGTTCACGCCCGCCGCACCCAACGCCTGAGTCACCGCGCCGATCTGGTTGGGCTTGTCGGGCACGGCCACCACCAGATCGTGCTTGGGCGGCAGCAGACTGCGGCGCACCACGGGCAGGCTGTCGCGGGTGCGCTTGCCCTCGGTGGCGGCGGCCAGGAGTTCTTCGGGTTCGTCCAGGTCGGCCTCCAGGCGCTCCAGCTGACGCCGGACACGGGCCAGGGCTTCCCGCAGCGCCACCTTGTTCTCCACCACCATGTCGCGGCTCATGCGCGGATCGCCGCTGGCCACGCGGGTCAGGTCGCGGAAGCCCCCGGCGGCCAGCAGGCTCAGGCGTTCATCCCGCGCCACCATGTGCGTGAGGGCCAGACTGGCGAGATACGGCAGATGGCTGACGGTGGCCACCAGCGCGTCGTGGGCGTCGGGCGGCATGACCACCGGGGCCGCGCCCAGATGTTCCACCAGTATTCGGGCGCGGCTCAGGGCC
>JAQBPF010000362.1 GCA_028287665.1 Deinococcus sp.
CAGATTTCCGGGGAGGCATAACGTCAGGAAGTATCCGCGCTGAGTGGGAACAATGGAAGGGCGGGAGCGGGTCGGACCGGCCTTCCCAGACCAACCGGGTGAAATGGCGCTCTAACCGGTCTCCCACCAGAGGCAGGTGACCAGACTGCACCCGCTCGTTGAGGTCTGCGGCAGTTGGGGCTCTGCCCGACCTCTCGGCTTGAGGAAAGGACAGCCTCGCGGATGAGAGCGGTACGGAAAGGGCCCGTGTTGGCGGTCATCCGCTCAAAAAAGAGGGCAGCGTTATACTGAGGAGTGATTCGTGCTGGCCAGACCCATGACGGCTTCCTTCCTGTGTCTTTAGGCGGTGAGGGCAAGCGATGAAAATCAGGCAACTGGAAGCGTTGCTCGCCCACTGCGGTTGGCTGTACCGGACCCGCATCGGAACCGAGCACCGGCACTGGGTTCACCCGGTGGAGGGAGCCGTGACCTTCAGCGGGAACATGGCAGACGAATGCGATCCAGCGCAAGAAGACGCGGTCCTGCGCCGTCTGGGACTGACCCGGGTAGACCTTCGCCCCGACCTCTGCAGGACTGTTCCCAAGCCGGAGGCGCCGTGACCCTGGCCTACCTGGGCCTGATCACCCCGACCCCGGATGGGTATGCGGGACTGCTGCCAGAATTGACGGTCCTGGCCAACAAAAAAACGGCTGAAGAGGTTCAGGAGGCGTTGAGCCAGGGCCTGGCGCTTCACCTGCTGGACGCCGAGCAAGTGCGGCCGAAGCCGTGGGCGCAGCGCCTGACCGATCTGCCCGCCGAAATTCAGAACGCCTACGGCACCCGGGAGGTCAAGGAAGTTCTGATCATCCCCGCACCACTCAATCCGGTGAGTCTACAGGTGGAGCGCGCCCTGGCCGCCAGTGGGCTGAGTTACCGCGAAGTGGCCCGGCGGATGGGCGCTGCACCCGCAGCACTCGTTCAACTGGCCGACCCGTTTTATTGGGATCACCGGGTAACGTCGCTGCGCCAGTTGGCGGAGGTTCTGAATCTGACCCTGAACCTGGAATTCGTGTCTACTGTGGAATTGCCTGCTGGCACGATTCTGGGCCATCTCTGGGGAGGCATCACGGCGCCAAAACTGAGGGTGCGCGATGTGCCGGAAATGATGAGCGCCGAGCTGCCGTTGATCGTCAGGTCTGAACTGGGGACGTTCCAGCTCAGCCGCAAAGCTGACCCTGACCCGCAACTCGACCGGACCGGCAGCACCATTTACGACGCCCGCAAACTGGGCTGAGTGCCCACCGAAAGTGCCGGTATCCGCTCCGAGATGGCGGGTTCCCCGTTGCGCGGATCTGCCAACCCCACTGCCCGCCTGCCGCAGAGGACCCGAAGTGACCCACCGCTGCTGGCGATGTGGAGCAGCGGCGTGATCCGTGCTGCGCGGGCCCCCTCCGGCCACCGCAGCAAGAGCGGGCGGCGGAAACCCGCGCCGTGAAGGCTGGCAACGGCCAGGGCACAGAACTCCACTTCACAGGCGCAAGGGACGTGCGCTCAGCGTGCAGGACGAGCACATCATCCGTCGCCTGCTCAGGCGCTTTTCTGGAGGTCCAGCGTGCTGAGGGCAGGTCCTGGAAAGACCACCTCTGGGCGCTGCAGGTCGCCATGGTGCCCGCCCAGGAGCGCCGCCAACTCCAGGTGCGCGAGCGTCCTCACGTGCTCGTCGCCCGCGATCCAATGCGTGATCTGGTACACCATGGCCCGCTGCCACAGCACGCTGACGATTTCCCGGGCCGTCAGCGGCTCCCTCCCTGGGTGCCGCCGCGTGCGAACAGAAAAAGTCCAACAGTTGCCGTTCCGCTTCCACCCGTCGTATTTCATGAGCCAGATCTGGGGTTGAGTGGCTCCGCGAAGCTCCAGTGTGCCGACAATCTGGTGCTTGCGGTAGTGAAGGTGGAGGGTCACAGACTGCTCCGAAGACATGGGAGCAGCTTAAAGACACCTTTCCCACCTCACTGTCACAGCAGCAGACCAAAAACAAAAGAATCCGTCACTCGGCAAGCAGACCACCCCTCCGGCGTAACCTGTAAGGCCATGGCGTTCTGGGAGCGGCGCCAGTATCGGTCAGGTCGGCGAGGTGAAGCAGGGGCAGCGTGGTGCCCGGGGCCGGACACCGTCTGCCTGGCCTGCGGGCGGGTGAACCGCGGCGCGGCCACCTTGATCGGCGCCGCGAAGTCCACGTCATGCATGAGCGCCACGTTCCCACCACACCTGCCCGGAGGAAGACCGTGCCCATTCTCGTTCTTGGCCACAGGTCCGCGGGAGTCTTGCTCCCCCAGTCCTGCCGCAACGAAGAAGCCGGACACCTCTCGCGCAGCCGCGCACGTGCGGGCTTTTTTGCCTCTCCCCAGGCAAGGCACCACAACCCGCGCCGGAACTGAGCGCCGTGGCGTCACCTCACGGTGAACGGCACACTGAAGAGCGTTGGATTGGGACTGGCCGCTTCTGTGGAATACCGCAGTTCGTACTCGCCAGGCTGCGTGGGGAGTTTGAGGGTGCCAGGATTTCCAGTGCGGGTATAGAAGTAATTCAGGTAGGTGCCGACGGGCGCGCCTCTGGGCACGATGGTGACATAGTCACCTGGGTTGTTTGGTCCGGTCCACCGCACCTGAAGCGCCGTTCCGGCCTGACCCTCACGGGGCGCTTCCAGACCATAGCTCGCTGCGGTCAGGCGAATGGGCACACTGTGAAGGGTCGGGTTCGGGCTTTGGGCTTCGGTGGAGTAGCGCAGCTCATAGTCGCCCGGCACCACAGGGGTCTTCAGCTGGCCTGGGTTGCCACTCTGGGTGTAGAAGTAATTCAGGTAGGTGCCGACGGGCGCGCCCTTCGGCACGATGGTGACGTAATCTCGGGCATTGTTCGGACCGGTCCAGCGAACCTGGATCGGGCTTCCCGCCTGGGCGGTCGCTGGTGCCTCCAGAGCGTAGGTGCTGGCTGTCAACGTCAAAGGCAGACTGCTGAGCACGCGGCCACTGATATCGTTGTTGTACCGCACTTCGTACTCGCCGGGCGTGACAGGAACAGTCAGGCGCCCCGGGTTGCCCGCCTTCGTATAAAAAAAGTTGAGATAGGTCCCGGGCGCCGCACCTTTCGGCACGACCGTCACGTAGTCCCCGGAGTTGTTGGGCCCGGTCCAGCGCACTTCAATGGTGCTGCCGGAGACGGCCGCTTCCGGGGCACTGAGGGTGACTCCGGCGCGCCGCGCAGTAAACGGCGCGCTGCGGCCCACCACGCGGGTGCTGCCGTCCGGCTGCGTCACCAGGTAACGCGCCTCAAATTCGGCTTCTTCATCGAACACAGCCAGGGTCAGTTCTCCGGCCTCGCCCTGAACGTACGCCCAGTCCAGGTAGGCCGCGTCAGGATCGGTGCGCCGCGCCAGCGTCACCCAGTTGCGGGAGCCCGTGGGGGCGCCACTGAAGGTCACGGCCACCTGACCACCGGCCAACGGCTGCGTGGTGGTCACCTGCAATTTCACGCTCTCGAGGGGCGCGGTGTCGAAGCTGAAGCGGTTGGTTCCGCTCACGCTGATGGTCAAGCCTGCGTACTGCTGTGCCCCGGTGGCGGACTGGACGGTGGCGGTGTACGTGCCCGGGACGACCTGCGCTTGGTACTCCCCGGCAACATTGTTCAGCGGCTCGGCGTTCCCCTGGCCCACCGTGCGCGTCAAGGTAACGGTGGGTCCGGTGGTCAGCGGGCGCCCGGCGGCGGTCAGGGTCACCACGACCGGCACTTTGGTTTCGGCGGGAGGGGCAATGCTCTGGACGGCCGCCCCAAGGGCCGCAGCGAGTTCTCCAGCGCTGCGCGTGTTGACGAAGGTCCCCACGCCAGTGAATGACGCTTGCGCGCGTGCGTCCAGATCGATACCGATGATTCTCAGGTCAACATCGATGCCACGGGCTTTGAACGCGTCCAGGGCACCGGCGAGGTTGCCCCGGCAAGATTCCTGACCATCCGTGACCAGCACGACCATTCGGCGTCCCGAAGTGGTGGGGAAATCTTGGGCAGCTTGCAGCAGGCTATAGGCAATCGGCGTCGCGCCTTTGGGCCGTGTGGCTTTCACAGCGGCCAACAGCGCGGGCCGGTCCAGACCGCGCATGGGCAGGGCCAGCCTGCTGTCCTCACAGGCACCGGGATCGCCAGCACTGATGGCCGCGCCGTACAGGCGCAGGCCCACGTTCAGCTGGGGATCCTCGGGGAGGCGCCCGATGAAGTCGGTCAACACCGCTTGCGCGGTCGCGATGCGCGTCTCTCCACCGGGGAGACGCGTGAACATGCTGCCGGAGGCGTCCAGAATCAGCTGGATCGTCGTCGAGCGACTTTGCGCCTGAGCCGTAGCAGGAGAGGCCAGCAGCAGAGCGCCGCTGAGGCAAATCAGCTGGCGGGAAGGGGGAAGGGGAAACTTCATGGCAGGTCTCCTTCTGGCTGGAACGTTGACGTTCCCTCCACACCTTCAACCTAAACGGGACAGGATGGCCGCCGGATGATGCCCTCACCTTGCTGCGAGGTCAGCAACCCCGGCAGCGTGCCAGACCCTGCCTTGGGCAGTCACCAGTCATCCGCAGCGAACACCTGAGGCGAATCCAGACGATCACCCTGGGGAGCCCATCCAGTGAGCGCAGCCTGTACCAAGCTGCTCTTTGACCCTTGAATCCACCGCTTGTGCTGCAGCAGGAAGAGGAGAGGGGCGGCGTACGCCCCTCTCCAGGATGCGTTTGAGCCGGAGAAGCACAGGTGGGTTCAGCCCCAGCGCGGCGAGGCGCCCAACAAGCCCAGGTGAGTCTTCCCGACAATCTCATGTGTCAGGGCGTCGTTGGCAGGATGGATGCCGCCCATGGCCACGTCCCGGTACAGTCGCTCGAATTCGGTGCCCCGGAACGCGCCGCTCCCGCCCATCACATCGAGGCCGAGATTGAGTACGCGCCGGGCGCCCTGCACCGCCCGGCATTTGGCCGCCACGATCTTTGAGGGCCACAGGCTGCCGTGGTTCACCCCGCTTGACCAGTCCCCCGTGATGCGTTCCAGGTGCGGCAGCAGCGTCTCCAGTTCCAGCGCCATCTCGGCCACGAGGTGCTGCACCATCGGGTTGTGCGCCATGGTGGCGCCGCCCATGGCCACCGAGGTCTTTTTCGTCACGCTCTGCACGGTCAGGTCGAATGCCCGCTCGGCGCAGCCCGCGTAGATAGAAGCGAAGTTAAGCAGCGCCCAGGCGAAGACATTCAGCACGAAAGCGTCTGCACCGGCCCAGTCGGCAGGAAGCACTCGGACGACCTGGCTGTCCGGGATGAACACGTCATTGAGCACCGTATCGTCGCTGCGGGTGGCGCGCATGCCCAGCACATCCCAGGTCTCGGCGATGTGGTAGCCCGGCGTGTCCCGGCGCATGAAGGCGTGAACGACTGTGGGATGTTCGGGGTCGGAGGTGTCCATGGCGTGCACCCCCAGCCAGGTCCAGACCGGCGACAGACTGCCGAACATCTTGTGGCCAGTGAAGCGGTACCCGCCCTCAACCCGCTCAGCCCGTGCGCTTGAGTACATCACAGGCAGGTCGTTGCCCGCCTCCCCATGCCCGGCTGCAAAGACCTCACCCGCTGCCGCCGCCCGGAGCAGCCACTCCAGCGAAGGGTCGCCCGCGCGGTACAGGTCAGCGGCGACGCCCGTCCAGTACAGGTGCATGTTGATGGCCAGCGCGGTTGCGGGCGCCCGGTACGCCAGACGGCGCTGCTCGCAGGCCACCTCCGCCAGGGTGTATCCGGCCCCACCCAATGCCTGGGGAATGGCAAGTTTCAAATAGCCGGACGCCCGCAGCTCCTCGAAATCTTCACTAAAAAATCGGTTCTCGCGGTCATAGCTGGGGGCGCGGGCAGCAAAACCCGTCAGCAGCGCGTCGCTGAGCACTGGGGGAATCACGGGCAAGGAATGC
>JAQBPF010000375.1 GCA_028287665.1 Deinococcus sp.
GCCGAAGGTGTCCATCCCGATCACTGCGCCGTCCAGGCCGACCCACTCGTACCAGGGCTGCTTGGTGGCCGCTTCAATCGCCACGCGCTTCACGCCGGGGGTCAGCACGCTGTCGCGGTAGCTGCGGTCCTGGGCACGGAAGACTTCCATGCAGGGCATAGACACCACGCGGGCACCGATGCCTTCGGCGGCGAGGGCGTCGGCACTGCTGAGGGCGAGGGCCACTTCGCTTCCCGACGCGACCAGAATAATCTGGGCGTTGTCGGCGTCGCGCAGCACGTAGGCTCCCTTTTTCACGCCTGCATGGTTGCGGGGCAAAATCGGCAAATCCTGACGGGACAGGATCAGGGCGGTGGGGCCCTTGCCGTATTCCAGCGCCATCAACCACGCGGCGGCGGTTTCGTTGGCATCGGCGGGCCGGATCACGTGTGCGCCGGGTACGGAGCGCAGCATCGCCAGTTGCTCGATGGGCTGGTGCGTGGGGCCGTCCTCGCCCAACCCGATAGAGTCGTGCGTCAGCACATAGGTCACGGGCTGCATCTGAAGGGCCGAGAGGCGGAAGGCGGGCTTCAGGTAATCAGCAAAGACCAGGAACGTGCCCACCAGCGGGCGCAGGCCCCCAAACAGGCTCAGGCCGTTGGCGGCGGCGGCCATGCCGAATTCGCGCACGCCGAAGTACACGTTGCGGCCCTCGTAGTGGCCGGGTTCCAGCGTGCCGCCGTCCGTAATGGTGGTTTTGGTGCTGCCGCTCAGGTCGGCGCTTCCGCCCATCAGACCGGGCACCACTCTTGCCAGCGCATTGATGATTTCGCCGCTGCTGACGCGGGTGCCCGATGCCTTGCCGCCCACTTCGTAGCTGGGCAGAGAATCGGCCAGATTCGCGGGGAGTTCGCGGGCCAGCATCGCGTCCAGCTCCAAGGCCAGTTCGGGGTGCGCGGCGTGGTAAGCCGCCATCATCTCGTTCCACTGGCCTTCCTGCTCCGCGCCGCGTGCGGTGGCGTCCATGTGGGCCTTCACTTCTTCGGGCACGGTAAAGGGCGGGTAGTCCCAACCCAGTGCAGCTTTGGTGGCAGCCACGCCTTCTGCGCCCAAGGGCTCGCCGTGCGCCTTGCTGGTGCCTGCGCGGGGGCTGCCGAAGCCGATCACGGTACGCACGTGAATCAGCGTGGGCTGATCCTTGTTGGTCTTGGCCTGCTCGATGGCGGCGCGAATCTCGTCCAGATTGTTGCCGTCCTGCACGCGCAGCACTTCCCAGCCGTAGGCGCGGTACCGCTCGGAGGTGTCTTCGGATTCGGCCTTGTCGGTGGCAGTATCCAGCTGCACCTGATTGTCGTCGTGCAACCAGATCAGTTTGCCCAGTTTCAGGTGTCCAGCAAAGCCCGCCGACTCGTGGTTGATCCCTTCCTGGAGGTCGCCGTCGCCCAAGATGGAATAGATGTAGTTGTCGAACACAGGGAAGCCTTCACGGTTGTAACGGGCCGCCAGATGATGCTCGGCCATCGCCATGCCCACCGTCATCGCCGCGCCCTGACCCAGTGGCCCGGTGGTGGCGTCCAGTCCCTTGGTATGAAAAAACTCGGGGTGGCCGGGCGTCTTGCTGCCCCACTGCCGGAAGTTTTTGATGTCTTCTAGCGGCATGTCGTAGCCGGTCAGGTGCAGCAGCGAGTAGATGAGCATGCTGGCGTGGCCTGCCGACAGCACAAAGCGGTCACGGCCTGCCCACTCGGGGTTTTTGGGGTTGTGGCGCAGGAAATCCTGCCACACCACGTAAGCCATCGGCGCGGCTCCCAGCGGCGCACCGGGATGCCCGCTGTTGGCCTGCTGCACCGCATCAATGCTGAGGGTGCGGATGGTATTTACGCTCAGTTGCGCCGCGCCGGAGGTCTGACCTATGGCCTGCTCTGTGCTTGTGGACATGCCGACTATCTTAACCTGCCCCGCGATGGTGTACACCGGACACGAATAGGCTAGCCTTTACGTTCTGTCTATATGTGCTGCGGCTCTATTCCACCTGTTGAGCTTCAAAGATCTGCCCCGGCGCGGCGTAGTCGTTCCGGGCAGCCACCAGCTGAATCTCGCGGGTTCCGGCGTGGTGCGTGCGCTCCAGCAGCGCGTACAGGGCGCTCATCGACAGGCTCAGCGCCGTCGCTACGGTTTCAGTGCGGACGAACTGCCCCAAAAACAGTGCGGCAATAGCGTCTCCAGTGCCGTTGCGCGGTGGGTCGAGCGGAAGCAGGGGCGTGCGGCACACCCAGGCCCCTTCCCCCGTGACCGCCAGGGTCTCGATGGTGTCCTGAGGCGCGTCACTGCGGGTCAGGCTGGTCACCAGCACGATCCGGGGGCCAGTGGGGTTCAGGCGGTCCCGCAGGGCGTGAGCGGCCCGGAGAGCGTCGTCCAGGGTGTGTACGGTGTGCCCGGTCAGCAGCTCCAGTTCAAATTGATTGGGCGTCACGATGTCGGCGGCAGGAATGGCCTGCGCGGCAATCAGGTCTGGCAATTCGGGCCGCACGAACACGCCGCGCCCCACGTCGCCCATCACGGGGTCGCAGCAATACAACGCCGCCGGATTGGCCGCCCGCACCCGCCGCACCGCGCCCACCACGGCGGCCACTGTGCCTTCACTGCCCATGTAGCCGCTCAGTACTGCGTGACATTCCGGCAGGGCGCCGCGTGCCTCTATGCCGTCCAGCAATTCGGCCACCAGTTCGGGCGGAAACACTGCGCCCGTCCAGGCCCCGTAGCCCGTGTGATTGGAAAACTGCACCGTATTGACGGCCCAGACCTCAAAACCCAGACATTGCAGCGGAAACACGGCGGCAGCGTTGCCCACATGTCCGTAACTGACCCAGGACTGAATGCTGAGGATGTTGAGCGGCACGGTTGAGGAGGCTGGAGCAGCGGTCATGGGTTCAGGATACGGCTCAAGTCCTGCCTGGCCGCCGCCTGCTGGTCTGACTCTGGGTCACCGGATGTTGCTGGCCTTGAGAGGCTTGGCCGCTGCCGAAAACAGCAGATCCCAGGTTTCGCGGTCCACCCGTCCGGTCACGTTCAGGCCGTTGGCCGCCTGAAATGCCCGGACAGTCGCCGCTGTGACTGGACCAAAATATCCGTCGCCGCGCCCGCCACTGCTGGGTTGGGTCAGGGCGATCAAACGGTTTTGCACCGCCCTCACATCCTGACCGTTCATGCGCTTGGGCAACAGTTCCAGCAGGCGGGTATAGGGGAGCGGGGCCGCCGCAGAAGCAGCAGCGGGAGGGGTGGCGGCAGGGGCAGCAGGTGTGGGGGTGGCCGCCGGGGCAGGCGCAGCAGCGGGCGCGGGCGCAGGCGCAGGCGTAGGCCGGGTCAGCGTCATTCCGCCGATCTGGGTCGCAGCGCCAGCCGCGGAGGGCGTGGGGGTGGTCACCGGGGCAGGTGCAGCAGCGGGTGCAGGTGCACTGGACGGCGGGGTGTCCACATACACCAGCGTCTGGGCGCGGCCATCCGGGTCGGGTTGCAGGCGCACATACACGAAGCCTGCGGGAGTTTTCAGCCAGTTAAACACGCTGCGCTGCTCGTCGCGGCTGCGCCACACGCCGTACAGATCGTTTTGCAGCTCGGCCATCAGTTTCATCCGCACGTTTTCTACGGTGCCGCCCGTGCCCACGCAGGCCTTGAGATTGGTGCCAATTTTGGCAAAGCTGGTGGGGCAATTTCGCAGCACGCCGTCCAGCACACTGGCCAGCCGAACTGCCGCCTTTTCTACATCCGCTTTGGCGGGGGCAGCAGCGGCGCTGGGTGTCCAGGCAGTTTGGGCACAGGAGAGGGCCAACAAGAGGGCAACGCGCTTCATCAAAATAGAAGTAGCACGCAGAGGTCACAGGAGTCTGATGTGGCTGTCAGAAAGGATTGAGCGTGTCTTGATGTGGGTGGGCAGGCAGCTTTCAGCGGCGGGGGGTGCGGGCTGAAAGCTGCTGTGCCACGCTGAAGGCATGACCGCGACTCAGAAGATGCAACTGAGAATCACCGACGGAGTACAGGCCCGCGCACTGCGGCACTCCACTCAATTTTTAGGCCAGTTCCTGACCCCCCGGTCCCCCACCGACATGGCCGCGTCGGTGGGTATGGCGGCCAATCTGGCCCACCATCATGCCCGCAGACTGGCCGCACTGGGCCTGCTGATCCGGCTGGAGCGCCAGGGGGGCAAAGTGGCCTACCAACTGGCTGCGCGGGAATTCCTGGTGGCGTCCAGCCTGCTTCCGCCCGAAGACGGTCAGGGCAACGGCACGAAAGATATGCAGGAACTCTCGGCGGCCTTCCTGCACGCCTACGAGCGGTCATGGGCTGTGATGCAGGCCGATGAGAACGACACGTTCAGTTTTGGAGATCACCTCACGCCCGCACCGCCTGTCA
>JAQBPF010000391.1 GCA_028287665.1 Deinococcus sp.
ACGGCCATCAACCGCCTGTTGGTCAGAATCGATGCGGGTCAGGCCCGCGAAAAGCAGTTGCTGGGCCAGATCGTGCATGAGTTGGGCGCACCCCTGACCGTCTTGCGGGCCAGCCTCGCCCGCGCAGGCGAGCGCACCGGAGACGCCGAAGTGCAGCGGGCCGCGCTGGTGGCCGATGAACTCACCTTTACCACGCAGGATTTGATGCAGTTGGCACGCGGTCAACTGGAGCTGAAACTGGCCTGGCACTTCATTCCCTCACGCACGTTGCAGGGCCGCCTGGATCGTCTGGTTCCCGGCACCATATTCGATGGAGACTGGACGGGCAATCTGCTGTGCGACCCTGACCGTCTGACGCAGGCCATTCGCAACCTGCTTGCCAATGGCCGCCGCGCCGCTGGCCCCGATGGGCGCGTGGTCATTACCCTCACCGAAACGCCCGAAGTCATTACCTTCCGTGTGTGCGACACCGGCCCCGGCCTGCCTGCCGACTTGGGAGACCGGATTTTCGAGCCGTTTATCAGCGGCAGCGGCAGCAGCGGCCTTGGCCTCAGCGTCAGCCGTCAGATTGCGCTGATGCACGGCGGTACCCTGACGGCCAGCACGCAGCCCACCAGCGGCGCAGAATTTGTGCTGACCATTCCAGGGGCGGCGCTGGGCGACGACGAGGATGAGGTGGGGGAGGGCTAGAAACTTCGGCTTTCGCAGGTGATCGAATCGGGGTACGGAGCCTATCCCACCTTAGATTCCCCCACTACCAGCCCCCATCTCCAGACTTGCACCGCTGCTGAGCAGAGGGGTCCGGGGCGGTGCCCTCAGCAGGACGACTCTTGCCGCGTCTTGACTTGGCGCACCCTCTCTTGTGAAGCGGGATGGTCCGTCGTCCTGGGCAGGGAATGGAGAGGGAACGATCTGGGCTGGTGGCGGGCTTTTCCCTGGCCTGGACCCCCAGATTCTCGGCCCTTCAATGCATCAGCCTCAGTCCACCCTTGCTCCCACCTCATCCCCAAACGGTCACCCGCCCCGCCGCCGGATCAAGCCTGACTCTTGCCCCGATGGGAAGCGTCAGTTGAGGACTGGTATGACCAAAATCCACGTTGGCGACCACCGGCAGATCGGCGCGGCCTGCTTCGTTCAGTACGCGGCGGACCCAGCGGTACAGGCTGGTGGTCATGTCGGGTGTGTAGTCGCGGGGGCGGGCCAGGATCAGGCCAGCGGCCCCGGCCAGGATGCCCTGTGCGGCAAAATTCCGGAGCCAGTAGCCCACCTGCGCGGGCGGCGGCACATCGTTGCTGGTCTCTAAAGCCAGCACTGCGCCGCGCCACAGATCGGGGGTGGGCCAGCCGGGGGTGCCGTTCAGCATGTCCAGCACCTCCAGGCAGCCGCCCAGCAGGTGTACTTCGGCGGGCGCGTGGCCCTGCAACCATTCCCAGCCGTCACCGGGCAAAAAGGGGCGGCGAACGTGCTGCGCGGCCTCGCCTCCGCTGTCTGCTGCGGCCCAGTCCTCTCCCGCCTGCGTCCACTCGGGCGCGGGCGTCAGGTCAAAGGGTTCATCCAGCACCAGTGCCCGCCGCAGGCCTTCCAGCGTAAAGGGGTGAAGGCCACCGTTTTCGGCCAGATCGGTCAGGAGGGCAGGCCCGTGGTAGGCCATGACCCCCGCCCGCGCAAATTGGATCAGCGTCACCGTGGAATCGCTGTAGCCCAGAAACACCTTTGGGTGAGCGCGAATCAGATCGGGCTTCAGATGGGGCAACAGGCGAACGCTGTCGTCACCGCCAATAATGCTGACCATGCCGTGAATCTCGGGATTCTGAAGTGCCCAGTGCAGATCGTCGGCGCGGGCCTGCGGGTGGGCGTCCAGATATTCGGCACCCCGCAGGGCATTCGGGGCAGGCACGATCTCCCAGCCCAGATGCTCGGCCACCTGCCGCACGCCTGCCCGGTAGCGGCCCATCACCTCGGTCACAAAGCCGCTGGAGAGGCTCAGGGCGGCCACCCGCGATCCCGGCACCAGGCGGGGCGGGCGGAGGAATACGGGCGGACTGACTGGGATGCTGGACATACAGCACAGTAGCGGCTGCAGTGGGTCAGAGGGATCGGCCACCTGGCGCAGTGGGCTTTCAGCTGGGGCGCTGCCTACACCCACAGCAACAGGTGATGCTCGGCCAGCGTCCTGCCGTCTGCCCCCTGGACCGCGCCCGGCTGCGTGCCCCACACCGTAAACCCGTGCCGCTCGTACAAACGGCGGGCAGCGTGCTGGGTTTCAGTCACGCCCAGCAAGACCACGCTCACGCCTGCCCAGCTGCGAATCCGGGCCAATCCGGCTTCCAGCAAAGCTCCGCCTGCACCCCGTCCCCGTGCGGCAGGCAGCACCGACACCCCAAAGACATTGGCCCGGTGAGCCAGGTTGGGCCGCGATTCGTGGGCCACCGTCAGCAGTCCCACCAATTCGGGGCCCAGAAATGCACCAAACGTGACAGCCAGATCGGTCGGTGCCAGCCGTTCGGCCACATCGGCCAGGGGGCGGGCGGCAAACTCGGCGGCGGTGGTGATGAAGGCGGCAGGATCGTGTTCCAAGCTGGCCAGGCGCACGGCACGGTAGGCAGGCGCGTCGGCGGCGGTGAGGGCACGGACGCTCAGGGGCAAGGTCATGCGCCCGCCGCCACCTGATCCAGATTCAGCACTTCGGCGGGCGTCACTCTCTGCACGGCTGCCACACGGTCGCGCCAGTTCAGCACATGGCCGTCTAGCTGCACATGCCGGGTCAGGCTCAGGTCCAGATCGGCCACCAGCCAACCGGGTTTATTCCACTGGCCCTGGGCCAGCACGCCGTCTTCGGGAAGGCCATCATCGGCGGGTGTATAGACCCCGGTCATGCCCACGGCGTCCTCTACGGCATAGGTCCAGGCGGCGTCGGCAATCAGCGGGGCGTGTACGGCGTACACCTGATTTTCCAGGGCCCGCGCCATGCTGCCCACCCGCACCCGTGTATAGCCGCGCCTGGCCCCCGTAAACGACGGCACCAGCAGCACCTCTGCTCCGGCCTCGGCCAGCTGGCGAGACAGGCCCGGAAATTCGGAGTCGTAACAGATCACGATGCCGTAGCGGACGCCGCCCACCGCAAAAACGCGCACACCTGACCCCGGTGAAATGTGCCATTCCTCGGCCTCGAAGCGGGTCATCATCAATTTGTCCTGAAAACTGAAGGTGCCGTCTGGCCCAAAAATATAGGCCCGGTTCACAAAGCCGTCCCCGTGCGCCACAGGCAGACTGCCCGCCACGATGCCGACGCCGTACTGCTGCGCCAGGCGGGTATGCAGGGCCAACACACCGGGCAAGAAGGCCTGAAGTGCCGGCCGCATGGCGGTCACATCGTGGTGAAGGGCGGTGGGCAGCAGCGCCACCAGTTCCAGCGCGGCGTATTCCGGAAACACCAGCATGCTGGCCCCAAGTCCCACGGCCTCCTCGACCCACGCCGAAATTTTGGCCTCGTAAGCTGCCCAATCGGGCAGGAAGTCAATTGGGTAGGCTGCTGCCGCCACACGAACCACTGTCATGGGGCAAGTCTAAGCGCAGAAGACAGGAGGTGCGTGGGAAGTGGACCAGGGCGCAGCCTTCAACCGAAAGGGCCTCTTTCGATCTGCGCCCCAGTTCAGCCTCTACACTCTCTCCATGACTGCCGCCCTGCTCTGGCTCGCCCTCGACGGGGTAGGACATCCCCTGGACGCGGTGGGGCCGGATTCCATCTGGGATCAGCCGTTGCCTGCGCTGCGGCCCCTGATCGATGCGGGGCAGGCGCTCGATACGACGCTGGGCGTGCCGGGGTTGCCGCAATCGGGCACGGGGCAGGCCTGCTGGCTGACTGGACTGGACGCGGTGCGCGTGATGGGTGAGCATTTTGGGCCGCATCCGGGGCCGACGTTGCAGAGGCTGCTGCGTGAATCGGCCCTTCCGGTGCGTCTGGCGCAGGCGGGAGCACGGGTGACGCTGGCCAACCACTATCCACCGCCCTATTTCGAGGCGCAGGCGCGGCGGCCCCGGATGGGCTGTTTTCCGTTCTCGTTTCTGGCCGCTGGAAGTCCCCTCAATCCCCCCGGTGTGCCCCCTGTGCCCGCCACCCTGGGCCTCAGTTACGCCGAACCGTGGCAGCCGGTGCGCCCACTGGACGAGATTTCGCGCCTCGGCGAGAGCCTGGCAGCCAGCGCCCAAACCCATGACCTGTTGGCGGCAGACCTGTGGTTCAGTGACCATCTGGGCCATCTGGGCAGTCTGCCTACCCGCCCAATGGTGGCAGCGGCGGCGCGGGCCTATCTGGCACGGGTGGATGCGCTACTGGCTGGAGCCCTTCAGGCTGGGGCGCGGGTGCTGCTGACCTCCGATCATGGCAACGCCGAAAACCTGACCGTGAAGGCCCATACGCTGGCCCGTGTGCCCTTCGCCGCCGCGAACCTCAGCCTCAACAGCGCGGCCAATGTGGTGGAAGGTGGCCGCGCACTGGCCGACTGGTTCGGTTTGACGGTGCGGACGCCCCCAGCCGAGATCAGGTTCAGCTAAACCCAAAAGTTATCCACAATTTTATCCACAGGGCTTGTGGACAATCTATGGATAGGGAAGCCAATCGCCCTTGCTAAACAGGGGGTTTTGGCTGTCTGGAACGAAAGAAATAGGGCTTTTCGAAAGGGCTTTGCAAGGTCAGAAAGTTATCCACAGTGAAACGCGTGCCTGTGGATAACTATGCCCCAGCACCAGCAGGGCCGCTTCGTGCGGCGTCCATAAAAGCCCGCACCAACTCGGGATTTTTCACGCCTGCAGAACTTTCCAGGCGGCTGACGGCGTCTACCCCTGCCGGATTCAGGGCCTGAATTGCGGCGGCCACATTGTGCGGCCCCAACCCACCGGCCAGCCACGCGCCACCCGGAAAGACTGAACGCAGGGCTTCCCAGTCCAGCGGGACACCGCCGCCCGGCTCCGGGGCATCCAGCATCAGGGTCACGCCGGGCAAACTCAGGTGCTCCAGCGTGTCTGCTCCGGCCAGCAAATCGGCAGGGCGCAACACACGCAGAACGGGATGATAGCGGGCCACCTCGGTTACGTAAAGGCTTGACAACTGGCCGTGAAGCTGTACGGCACTCATCCGCGCCCGCTCAGCGGTCCTCAACACCTCGTCTAGACCTTGGTTGAGGAACACGCCCACCCGAGCCACAGCGGGCCCCACACTCAGGCCTGCTTCCCGCGCCACCTCCACCGACACCAGCCGTTTGCTGATGGGCGCAAAAATGAATCCGAGGGCGTCGGCTCCTGCTTCGGCGGCCTGTACGGCGTCGGTAACGGAAGTGGTGCCGCAGACCTTCACGCGGATACGGGACGGGGTCGGGGCGGTCATTCGGCCTGCTGACCCTGTTGCGCCTCCAGCACGGCCACCCGGTCCTCCAGCGTGCGGGTGCGGCGGATCAGGGCCAGCAGCAGCAGGGCGTAATGGTCATACAGTTTTGGGCGTTCCATGCGTGCCTCGCCCGACATCCAGTCGCCCAGCAGCCGCTCGGCCTGTGCCAGCACTTCATCGTCGGGCACATCCCGGTAATTGCGCGAGCCCAGGATTTCGCGGGCAAAGTTCAGTTCATGGTCGGGCATAGGCCCATTTTGCGGGATAGCGGGCGGGAAAAAGTGGAGGGTGAAGGGCCATCTGGCAGCCACGGATCTGAGGGTCAAGGGTGGAAGGGCCTTAGGAAAGGCAACCGCTGGCGCTTGCTCCCCCGCTCCTGTTGGTCAGTCCTCAGCCCCCCTTACGCTCCACCCGGCACCCCCGCCTCGGCAAAGGTTCGCATTTCCCGCAAAGTGGCCGCTGCGGCCAGCAACATCGGCGCGGCCAGCACGCCCCCGGTGCCCTCGCCCAGACGCAGGCCCAGCCGGAACATCGGTTTCAGATTCAGGTGCGCCAATTGCGCCGCGTGGCCCACTTCGGCGCATTCTCCGGCGGCAAACAGGAAGTCGGCCAGGGCGGGGGCCAGCGCCACACCCAGCAGGGCCGCGCTGCCTTCTACAAAACCGTCCAGAATCACGGCCCGGCCCAGCGCCGCCGCCTGAAGCATCATGCCCAGCATCGCCACGATCTCGAAGCCGCCCAGATCGGCCAGCACGCCCAGCGGGTCGGCAGGGTCGCTGCCGCCGCGTGCCAGTGCAGCACGCACGGCGGCCACTTTGCGCTCCAGCGTGGCGTCGTCTACGCCGGTGCCTCGTCCGGTCACGGCAGCGGCCTCCAGGCCCAGCATGCGGGCAGTCAGGGCGGCGGCGGGCG
>JAQBPF010000403.1 GCA_028287665.1 Deinococcus sp.
TCAACTCATCGCGGGCTGCTTTTGACTCGCAGGGCTGGCTCAGCTCCCGGTATTCTCGGCTGTTTTATCTTGCTTGTTGTTATTACTTGACTAAAGTGAACTATTGTCATAAGGTTGAGCTCGTGACTGATCTTCCTCCCCCAAGCTCCGGGCTTTACCAGGACATTCTGGTGGCCACAGGCGGTGCCCCGCATTCGCGAACAGCGGTCGAACGTGCCGTGCAGTTTGCCCTCCGAGACGGTGCCACCCTTCATATCGTGACGGTCGTCCCCCAAACCACCTCTCCCTTGGCGGTCATGGCCGCCGCTTTTCCGGGCAGTGAAAGCCTGGACGTGCAGGTCAGGCAGGACGAAACGGCACGCCGTCAGGCTCACCTGACCCATACCGCTCAGCAGATTCGGGCACAGGGCCTGACCGTGGTCGAACACCTCGTGCCCGCCCTCAGGCCTGCCGACGCCATTCTGGAAGTGGCCCGTCAGACCAGCGTCCATCTGATCGTTCTGGGGCGCAAGCACACGACCGCCTGGAGCGCCGCCCTGTCTGGAAGTGTGTCTGATGCCGTGAGCCACGCCTCGCCTGTGGATGTGCTCATTGCCCGCTAGGCCAGAGGAAAAGATGCGCACCGACCTTCAGCCCCTGACAGACGACGCGATTTTGCGTTTTCTGGGAGGCCTGTGGCAGCTCAACCGCCGGATGAAGCAGGATATTGAGCCGCTGCTTGCCGAGCATCACGACCTCGACCTGCGCCGCTATTTCATCTTGCAGGGCATCCGGCACGGCCTGGTGTATCCCAAACAATTGGCCGAGAAGCTTGATTTCCCTCCGACCCTGCTCAGCCGGTATCTGGAGCAACTGACCTCCAGCGGCCTGATCGAGCGCCAGATCGACCGAAAAGATTCGCGCCGGACTCTTCTGAGTCTGACGGAGAAGGGGAGCGGGACCCTGGACAACGCCGTGCAGGCCATCAAGCGGAACACCAGCCAGCGTCTCAAACAACTTGAACCTCATCGACTTTTTGCCCTGCTGGACGCCATTGAGGTGCTTGCAGAGATCAGTAGCCTTCAGGAGCAACCATGACCACCAGTGCGCCCGCCCGCCTCTTCACACCGCAGGAGAAGACCATCACTCTGGTCGGCCTGATGGTGGTGTTCTTGCTGTCTGCCCTCGACCAGACCATCGTGAGCACGGCCATGCCCCGCATTATCGAGCAGCTGAAAGGCTTGGAATACTACAGCTGGGTCACCACCGCCTACCTGCTCGCCAGTACGGTGATGGTGCCCATGTACGGCAAGCTCAGCGATCTGTATGGCCGCAAACCCATTCTGGTCATCGGTATCCTGCTGTTCCTGTTCGGTTCGGTCCTGTGCGGCATGAGCGGCGAGCCGTTCATGGGCAACCTGTTCGGCGGCGGCATGTTGCAACTGATCGTGTTCCGGGCGCTTCAGGGCCTCGGCGGCGCGGCCCTGTTTACCAGTGCCTTTGCGATCATCGCCGATATGTTTCCTCCTGCCGAGCGGGCCAAATTTGGCGGCCTGTTCGGAGCCGTTTTCGGGCTGTCGAGCGTGCTGGGGCCGATC
Source organism: Deinococcus sp. (assembly GCA_028287665.1). Taxonomy (GTDB): domain Bacteria; phylum Deinococcota; class Deinococci; order Deinococcales; family Deinococcaceae; genus Deinococcus. The sequence continues at coordinate 1,578 of JAQBPF010000403.1, forward strand.
ATCGGCGGCTTTCTGACCGACCACGGCAGCGTGACTGTGCTGGGCTACTTCATTGAAGGCTGGCGCTGGGTGTTTTACGTGAACCTTCCGCTCGGGGCTGTGGCCCTCTTTATGATCATCGCCAAGATGCCCAGCCTCACGCAGCGCCGGGCAGGCAAGATCGACTATTTCGGTGCCGGGCTGATCGTCGCTGCCACCATTCCTTTGCTGCTGGCCCTGACCTGGGGCGGCACGACTTACCCCTGGGACAGCGCCCGCGTCATCACCCTGTTTGCAGTCAGCGCCATCAGCCTCGTGCTGTTTATTCTGGTCGAGCGCGGCAACAAGGACGCCATCTTGCCGTTGGGCCTCTTTAAGAACCCGACCTTTACCCTGGCGAATCTGGCCAGCTTCGTGATCAACATGGCCTTTATCGGCATCGTCATGTTCCTGCCGCTCTTTATGCAGACGGTACAGGGGGTCAGCGCCACCAATTCGGGTCTGGCCATGTTGCCCCTGATGGCCGGACTGATCGTTTCCAGCATCGTTGCGGGCAACCTTGCGGCCCGGACGGGCAACTACAAACCGTTCTTGCTGGGCGGCACCGCCATTCTGATCGTTGGCGTGTTTCTCCTGACCCGCATTGGCATCGGCACCACCCGACTGGACCTGGGCTGGCGCATGTTCGTGGTCGGGTTCGGCCTCGGCCCAGCCATGAGCCTTTTCAACGTCGCCGTTCAGAATGCGGTGCCGCTTCATCAGATGGGCGTTGCCACCAGCAGCAGCCAGTTTTTCCGGCAGATCGGGAGCACCATCGGGGCCGCCATCTTCGGCACCCTGCTGCTCAACAATCTCCAGACCGAGCTTCCCAAGTACCTGCCCACCGTGCCCGGCCTGGCCAACGCTGCCAAGAACATTAACCTCGGTGAGATGCGGGCCAGCGGCGGCGACAGCGATACTACCCCGCAGATCAAGGCCGCTGTTGACGCGCAGTACACCCAGATTGAACGTGCCCTGAACGGCGATGACGCGGCCACGCAGGTGCTGCTGAAGAACCCCCAGGTGCCCAGCGAACTGAAAACGACCCTTCAGAACGGGGGCATCCGTACCCAGGTTCATACGCAGATTACGGCGCAGGCGAACCAGCTGGCCCAGACCCTTCAGCGCGGCGAAGCGGGCCGTCAGGCGCTTCTGAACAGCGCCAGCACTCCCGCTGCTCTGAAAACGCAACTTCAGGC
>JAQBPF010000458.1 GCA_028287665.1 Deinococcus sp.
GGAGGCGGCGGTGTGGACCAGGGCGACCTGTCTCACCCCGAACCGCCGCTGCTGGGGCGTGCTGCCAGGAACGCTGGCGCACAGGGTGTACAGCGGTTGCGCCCCCAGTTGGGCCGGCCACCACAGCTGAGGATCCGGCAGGTGGAAGGTGGACGTCTGGCCGCCCGCCACCGGCGAACCCGTCTGGAGTTCAGTCTGCCCATCCGGGTGAATCAGCTCAAAGGTCACGGGCACTGCCGCGTTGCCTTCCAGTTCGGCCAGAACCTCGATCCGGGCCGATTTTAAATCTGGGGCCAGCGTCACGCGCGGCCAGATGTCCAGCAGGGCCGTGCCCGCATCGGCCTGAAGGCTCACGCCGCGCCACAGGCCCACATGCACCAGCCGCGTCCCGAAATCCCACCAGTACCCGGCGCGTGGCTTGAGCGTCTGCGTCTGACTGGTGCGGCCCAATTGTCCAGCCTCAGCGGGCGGCTCCGGCAAGATCACCACCAGCAGATGCTCGCGGTCTGCATCAAGGCCGCTGATATCGAGGCGCACAGGCGTATGCGTGCCCGCCAGCGACCCCAACCACTCGCCGTTCAGGTACACCTCGCCCCCATGATCTGAACCCTCGAAACACAGGTACAGGCGCGGCGAGGGCTTCAAACTGAGGCGGAAGCTGCGGCGGTAGACCCATTGCCGCGCACTGACCCACTCGGCGGCCAGACTGGCCAGGCCGAAGTTGGGGTCGTCTATGGCTCCGGCCCGGATCAGGTCGGCGTGCACGCTGCCGGGCACACGCGCCGGAATCCAGCTGGGCCGCGCAAACGCCCCCACCGGGTGTGCCTGGGCCGTGTGCAGGCCCCGGAAACGCCACGCCTCGCTGATAGATGACGCCAGTTGCCACTCGCCGCCCAGGTCCTGAACAGACAAGTCCTGCTGAATGCGGTGGGCTGGATTTGAAGGAGACACCGGGTCTGGAGTGGGCATGGTCACCGGATCAGGAGGCTGGGGAAGCCGCCAAATCGGCCTGGCCCGCCGAGCGCACAAAGTTCTGGATCTTGTCGCAGGCTTCGGCATACACGGCGTTCAGTCCCAGGGTCCGCAGGGCCGGATCCTGCGCGTCCAGTTCGGCACTGGTCATGCGGCCTAGACCCCCCATGGCCGCCAGCAACGCCTGTTCGAGGTCGGTGGCGATATTCATTTTGCTGATGCCCCCGCCCGGCAGTTCTATGGCGCGGTGTACCGTTTCGGCAGGCAGGCCGCTGCCCCCGTGCAGCACCAACAGCGTGTCGGGCAGCAGGCGGCGGATAGCGGCGAGACGGTCAAAGTCGATTTTGGGATTGGCCACCTGGTACACGCCGTGCGCCGTGCCGATGGACACCGCCAACACGTCGCATCCAGTGCGTTCCACAAACTCCAGCGCCTCTTCCGGCACGGTGTACAACGCCTCGTCGCCATCGGTTTCCAACTGGTCGGTGGTGGTCAGCTTGCCCAGTTCGGCTTCCACGCTGACGCCGCGTGCATGGGCATAGTCCACGATCTCGCGGGTCTGCCGGATGTTGTCTTCAAAAGGCTGGGCGCTGGCATCAATCATCACGCTGGTGAATCCGGCCTCAATGGCGGCCTTGATCACCTGATCTTCCCAGCTGTGATCGAGATGCAGGCACAGCGGCACGGTGGAACCCAGATCATGCACCGCCTGTTCTACCGCGTCCCGGAAATCGCGGGGGCTGAGGCCAAACCAGCCCAGTTCGCGCTGGCTGATCTCGATGATGACCGGGCTGCGGAGGTCCACAGCGGCCTGCAACACGGGCCGCACGCAGGCGCGGTAGCGGGCACTGAAGGCGGCCACCGCGTACCCGCCTTGCTGGGCAGGAGGCAGAAGTTCAGTCAGGGTCAGCGCGTGCGGCAGAAGTTGCACATGTGTCATTTCAGGCTCTCCAGGGCGCGGGCCAGCCCACTGTTGGGGCTGCTGAGGACGGGGATGCGCAGTTCGCCCAGGGCCGGAATCAGCCGCGCCATGCTGGCCTGAGCCAACACCACCACATCGGCCCGCTCGGTCAGGCCGGCCAGGGCCGCCGTGACCAGTGCATCGTGCCGCTCCGGCTCGCCTGCCATCAGGGCGTCGTAGGCTCCGGCCACCAGCACCCGCTCCACCTGGACCGGGCGTGCGCCACGCTCGGCGGCCCGTTCGATCAGGCGGGCGGTGGGTTCGAGGGTGGTCGCCACGGTGGCAATCACGCCGACGCGCTCGCCCAGTTGCACCGCTTCTTCCGCCATCGGCCCATCGATCCGCAGGAACGGGACCGCCAGTTCCGCGCCCACGGCCTCCACCGCCTCGCCCACCGACGAGCAGCAGCACATCACGGCGTCGGCTCCCGCGTTCACAGCGGCCTCGGCGTAACTTCTGAGGCGAACGGTGACCGCAGGGGTGGGGTGGCCGGCGGCCATCACATCGGGCAGCAGGCTGTCGTCCAGCAGATTGATCAGACGGACCTCAGGGGCGGTCTGCGCGGCCAGCAGTTTCATGGCGGCCACCGTGACGGGGGTGGTGTGAATCAGGGCCAACGTTTTCATCGTGGATCACCTTCTGAATCTTCCAAAGCTGAATCGTCTTGGGCCGAACCTTGTTGGAGCAGAGGCTCAACGGGCTTGGGCCGCACCTGCAGGGCCACCGTCACGATTTCTGAGGGGCGGGCCGTGAGGGTCACTGTTCCCTCCACGACTTCCAGCGGGTTCACCCTGTGTTCGCGCAGATTGACCTGTTCGGCCCCCGTCACCGTCACCCCCAGTTGTGCCGTGCCCAGGCGCACACGCACAGGCTGATCCTGCGAGGTCAGATTGACGAAACGCACGATCAGGGCCTCCTGGTCTTCGGC
>JAQBPF010000466.1 GCA_028287665.1 Deinococcus sp.
AAGCCTGGCCGAAACCCTGACAGGACGAATGGTCCTCAGTGTCGGCAGCCACCGCACTCCTGATGCGGAGGCTCTGGCCCATCTGTCCTCCATAGAGCAAACTGAAACGGTGGCCCGCCTGTCTGTCCTGCACCGCCACAAGATTGAACTGGCCGATGAGATTCTGATCATCAACGTGGGCGGATATGTAGGCGAAAGCACCCGTGCAGAGGTTATTTATGCCCAGCGTCAGGGCAAGCGGGTGCGATATCTGGAAGTTCTTGCTCTGGACTGAGCCACACTTGCGGCGACTTCTGCCAGAGTAGGGCGTGGCCTACCGTGAATTCCTGCCCGACGCCCGCCTGCATTCGCTGGTGCGGGTGTACTGGCAGATCTCCGAATACCATGCGGAGGGCCAGGAAGAACACCGGATGATGCCCGAACGCCTGATTCGTCTGACTTTTTACGCCGGGTCGAGTTGGCAGGGGTCGTCTCTGCTGAGCCCACTGGAACGGTTGCCAGAAGCCACGTTGTCGGGCCTCACGCTCGCGCCCCAGCGGATGGTATCGCTCGGGCTGACGCGTGCCCTGGGTGTCGAACTTTTTCCGTGGGCCGCGCGGCAACTGTTCGGCTGGAACATCCGCGTAGAACAGCTGGATCTCAGCCTGAAGTTTCCTGCCCTCAGCCGCACCGTCTGTGCCCTGCTTTATCTGGACGCCTGGGATGAAGCCCGGCAGGCCGTAGAAGCCTGGCTGTTGGGGCTGCTGGCCGAACGGGGCCGCGAGCCGAGTTGGGGCGTGAAGGCGGCGGGCGAGCTATACCAGAGCCTCGGCCAATCCCGCCTGGGCCGCCTGGCCGAGGAATATGAGGTCAGTCAACGCCAACTGGAACGCCTGTTTGTACAGGATGTGGGGGTGAATGCCAAAACGCTGGCCCGCCTGATCCGCTTCGAGGAAGTCCATAACCGCCTCTGGCTGGCCCCCAGTACCTCTCTGGCGCAACTGTCCTACGAATTGGGATTTGCGGATCAGGCCCATCTCAGCCGGGAGTTCCGGGCGCTGACCCGCATGACGCCTACTGCTTTTACCCAGATGGTGCAGAGTACGCTCAGTGCGCCTTCCAGGGCGGCGGAAGAACCCACACGCTGGCTGCCCAACGGTTCTTTCTCGAACGTTTCTTCCTCTGAAGTTCTGGACTCTGCCCGGAGCCTGCCCATGGGCCCTGCGCTGCTTCAGTAGGCGGCCCGCTTCCTGTTGTTCAACGGTGCTTGTTCAGCTGTGCCCGTTCAAACTGTCGCCGTTCAGCTGGCCCATGTCGCTTTTCTTCAAGACCTGAACCAGACCCGTTCCCTACTCTGAGCGCATGAATCAAACTCCTGAATCTCCGCCGACAGCCGCCCAGAAAGCGCCGCTGCTCTTTATGCTCATCACGGCCTTTTTGTTCGCCATAGGCATAGGTCTCGTTTTCCCGGTGCTGCCGTTTATCGTGGCCAGCTACGTTCCCAATGTGGGGCAGCAAGCCGCCGTCATCGGCCTGTTGGGGGCCGCCTACGCGCTGTGTTCCTTCTTTTCCTCACCTGTATTGGGCGCACTCAGCGACGCCTACGGACGGCGGCCAGTGCTGATGTTGAGCCTGCTGGGTTCGGCCATCGGCTACTTCGTGTTCGGTCTGGGGGGCAGCCTGTGGGTGCTGTTCCTGGGCCGAATCATTGATGGGCTGTGTGCAGGCGGCCTGAGCGCCATCTTCGGCTACGTGGCCGACACCACCTCCGAGGAAGACCGGGGCAAGGTGTTCGGGCAAATCGGGGCCACGGTGGGCGCGGGCTTCATCATCGGCCCTGCGCTTGGCGGCTTGGCCTCGCACCTCAGCATGAGTGCCCCGATGTTTCTGGCGGCGGGCGTGGCGATTCTCAATCTGCTGTGGGGTGCGTTCATCCTGCCCGAAAGTCTGCCCCCAGAGCGGCGCAGCCAGCACTTCGACGCCTCTCACCTCAACCCGCTGCGGCAACTGGCGGGGGCGCTGGCTTACCCGGTGGTGCGGCGCCTGGTGTACGTCAGCGTGCTGTTTATCCTGCCTTTTTCGATCATGCAAATCGCCCTGTCGCTTCTGGGCCGCGATACGCTCGGCTGGGGGCCAGCCCAGATGAGCACCGTATTCATCGTGGTGGGCTGCTGCGACATCGTGGCACAGGGTTTCCTGCTGCCGTATCTGCTGCGGGCGCTCAAGGAGCGGGGCGTGTCTCAACTCGGCCTCGCGCTGGGCGTCATCGGAATGGTCTGTATGGCCCTGCTGCCGCTCCTTCCTTACGCAGGCCTGCTGTATGTCAGCGTCATTCTCTTTGCCATCGGGGAAGGGATTTTCACCGCTTCGCAGGGCGCCCTCATCTCAATGGCAACTCCGGCAGAGGCTCAGGGCAAGGTTCAGGGTGGAGCGCAGGCGTTCGGTTCACTGGCACAGGTCGTCGGCCCCCTCAGCGGCGGGGCACTGTATTCACGCTTTGGCCCCGCCGCCACCTTCAGCGCAGGCGCGGTGCTGGTACTGGCGGCCTTCAGCCTGCTCACCAGCCAGAAGCCGATCAAAGCGGCCGAGGCGCAGTTGTCGTAAGGACTGGCTGAACGCGCTCCAACCTCACAGAGCCAATACAGCAAAGACGCGGAAAGCCTGGGCCTCCGCGTCTTCTTCATGCTGGTGGTCTGTACCTGGGACTTACGACTGCTGGTACATCACGGCCCGCTTGACTTCCTCGATCAGTTGCGTAATCGGGATGTCGCGGGGGCAGGCTTCGGTGCAGTTGTAGGCCGTGCGGCAGCGCCAGACGCCCGTGTTCTGGTTCATGATGTTCAGGCGTTGCTGGGTGGCCTCGTCGCGGCTGTCGAAAATAAAGCGGTGCGCCTGCACGATGCTGGCGGGGCCGAGGTAAGACCCGTTGACCCAGAAGATCGGGCAGGAGGTGGTGCAGCAGGCACACAGGATGCAGTTGCTGGAGTGGGCCATCCGCTCGGCGAGTTCCGGCGACTGGATGCGCTCGGCGGCGGGTTCGGGCGACTCGTTGATGAAGTAAGGCATGATGGCCTTGTACGAGTCGAAGAACGGCTCCATATCCACCAGCAGGTCTTTTTCCACCTTCAGGCCGCGAATGGGTTCCACGGTAATCGTGTCGCCGCTCTTTTTCACCACGTCGCGCAGCAGGGTCTTGCAGGCGAGGCGGTTGCGTCCGTTGATCAGCATGGCGTCGCTGCCGCAGATGCCGTGGGCACAGGAGCGCCGGAAGGTCAGGCTGGGATCCATGT
>JAQBPF010000478.1 GCA_028287665.1 Deinococcus sp.
GATCCAGCCGGGGCGGGCCAGGCCTTCTTCCATCAGGACTTGGTGGCAGATGCCGCGCCCCACGTCAAAGAGCCGCACACCCGTCGCGGCGGCGTACTCGCGGGCTTCCTTCTGGGCCTGCGCCACACTGACGGTAGACGCCGGGGCCACATGGTCAATGACGATAGACACGCGCTCCGGGTACTTGGGCACGGCCTCCAGGTCGCGCTGCATCCGCTCGATAAAGCTCTGGGCGATAGAGTCCACCACCATCACCTGATCCACCTCTACGACGGCCAAATCTCCGGCATACACGGGCTTGCCGCCGCGTACCGACAGGATGCGTTCGGCCATCGTTTGAGGCTGGGGGGCAGGGACAGTCATGGTTGAATCTCCGAAGGGCAACGAGACGACAGGGGCATGGCTGTATTTTCGCGCAAATAGCGGCGGGCGGCGTGAGCTTGACTGGAATTGGGCCAGAGAGATTGGCGTTTGCAAAGTCTACTTTGAAGGCAAGCGTCCGCGTATCAGCTTGCCAACCGCGTTTCTGGGCAGCGCGGGAAGCAAAGTAATCTGCTTGGGCCGCAGCGTGCGGGGCAGCAGCCGGGCCAAGTCGCGCTCGAGGTCAGAGACTTGGACAGCATCCGAACTCGGCACGATGAAGGCGTGCAGGCACTGCCCATATTCCGCGTCCGGTAGACCCACCACCGCGCATTCCAGCACTTCCGGCAACTGTGAAATTCGGGCTTCTATCTGCTCTGGATACACATTTTCCCCGCCGCAGATCAGCAGATCGTCGCTTCGGCCGGATAGGAACAGCAGCCCCGACGCCCCTACCCTGCCCAGATCGCCCGTGTCGAACCAAGTCTGCTGGGGCGTGAGGCCAGAGCGCACCCGCACTTCTCCCCTATCCAATTGCACCGTCACGCCCGGCAACACGCGCCCCACCGTACCCGGAGCCGCCAGCAAGTGCCAAGGCGTCGCCAACGAAATCAGGCCCGCCTCACTGGAGCCGTAAAGATTGTGCAGAACAGGGCCGAACGTCTTCTGTGTCTGTTCGGCCAACGCTTCTGGCAAGGGCGCAGAGCCGCAGATGATGGCCCGCAGTGCAGCCAACTTGGAGAGTTCGGGCAGATTCAGCAGGCGGTGAAGCACGGTGGGCACCAACACCAGCACCTCTATGTTTCCCTGTGCCAGACAGCGCCGATGGTCTTCCGGCGTGCCGCGTGCGAACACGTACAGCGGCGCACCCATCAGCAAGCTGACGCAGAGGGTCGCCAGCCCGTGCCCGTGAAAAAGGGGCAAAGTGAGCAGCGTGGGCGCACCTGCCCGCAGCGGCAATTGCTGAAGTAGTGCCGTGACAGTGGGCAGCAAGGCTAGAGCGTTGGCTCTGCGCCGCACTACTTTAGGTGTCCCAGTGCTGCCAGAAGTCAGGATAGAGATGCTGCCCCGGCTGGATTGACGTCTGATTGAAACATGTTTCGCTGAGCCTGACAGAGCCGAAACGGGCAACATAATGACACCGTTCAAGCTCAAGCCCTCCGCGAAAGCATCGTCGCACACCAGCAAATCGAGTCGCTGAGACGCGCAAACGGCGGCCACTTCTTCGGGGCTGAAGGTGGTATTCAGGAGCACGGCATCCAGCCCCAAACGTCCACAGGCCAGCAAGGTCGCCACAAACGTCAGGTGATTGCGGCACAGCAGGCCCACCCGCTGCACCTGACCGGGAAGCTGCGCGGCGATAGCGTCGGCCCACGCCAGTAACGCCCGGTAAGGGGTGGGGCCGTCATCGTCTACCAGGGCCACCGAATCCGGTTGCCGCCGCGCTGCCCACACGGCCAGCGTATACAGCGAGGGGCCGTGCTGCGCGAGTGCCAGAGACAACTGGGCCAAAGCTTGGGCGGGATGTTCACCTAATAACCCCGTGCTGGAAATGGCCAAGGCAGCCGCCCGCAGGCCTGCCAGATTCATCCTTTCTGCCCTCTGGAAAACCAGACCTCCAGTGTTTCCATCCCGCTCAGCAGGCGTCCGAGTGGCCCCGGCAGCAGCAGCGCGGCCAGTTCCAGCGACTTCATCCACCACGGCGCAACCCTCTGAGCTTTAGGATGCACCAGCGCGTAAGCCACAGCTTCGGCGGCCTCGTGCGGCGTGAGGGCGGGGGCGAAGCGGTAGGCGGGCGTGGGGGCGATCATGCGGGTTCGCACCAGGGGTAGATAGACGCTGCACACGCGCACGCCCTGGCCCCGCAATTCTGCCCCCAGACTTCTGAACCACAGATCAAAACCCGCCTTGCTGCCCTGATACGCCGCCCAGCGTGGCAACGGCGGCGGGCCAGCCGACACGCTGGACACGTTGACGATCTGCCCGCCGCCCTGCGCCACCATGCGCGGCAGAAGTGCCAGCAACAGCGCCGCTGGGCCAGAAAAGTTGACAGCCAGCAGGCGTTCTAAATCTTGTTTATCGCCCGAATTCAGCACAGGCCGCCGAATGGATTTGCCCGCATTGCTGATAATGATGTCGATTCGGGGATGGGCCGCCTGAATCTGCGTCACCACTGGGGCAAGGTCGGCAGGCTTGGAGAGGTCAAGCACATAGGCGCTGGCCTTTCCGCCATTGGCACGAAGAACGGTGGTCAGTTCAGCCAATTCGTCGCCGCTGCGGGCCAGCAAGAGCACTTCGGCCCCCGCCCCGGCCAACAGCAAAGACGCCGCTCTGCCAATGCCGAACGACGCGCCAGTGATGAGAATGGTTTTGCCCCCTACCGCTTGCCGAAGCTGTTCGGGGTGGCGGCAACTGGGGGGCGAAAGCAGGAGTTGGGGCAATGAGAGGCGCGGCAGGGACACGGCCCATCTTTAGCACGGGATGAGAGGATTGCCCACCAGGGTGGAATGACAACGCCCGCCTTCATCCCAAATGGGGCGAGGGCAGGCGCAAGAATTAAAGATTTGCGTGAGGCTTAGACGGCCAGACCCTGCGCGTGGGCGCTGACTTCTCCGGGGGCGTACTGGCCGGGCGGCAGGTCAATCGCAGCGGCGTTGGTTTCAAACTCGTCGCTCCAGCCCACTTCTTCCAGCGCTTTCTTCCATGCGCCGATGCTCTCGTTGCGGTAGATGGAATAGGCCGCCATGCCGACTTCGGGGCCGCCGCGTGCCACGACGCTTTCCACCCAGGCCCACTTGGCCGACACGTTGCGGAGTTCTGCCGTTGTCCGCAGCTCTTTCTGAATGCGTTTCATGCGCTTCTCGATGACCTGCACGCCTGCAAAAGCGTCGGCAAAGTGCGGCGTATGGCGCTTGGGCACAAAGGGGCTGATGCCCAGCGCGATCCGGTTAATTTTGGCGAGGTCTTTGGTGAACGAGATCAGCTCCGAAATATCGTCGTCGTTTTCGGGGCCGAGGCCGATCATCATGTACACCTTGATGCCCTTGAAGCCCAGATCGCGGCTGATCTGCGCGGTTTTGGTGAGGTCTTCGGTGGTGATGCCCTTCTTCAGCCAGCGGCGCAGGCGTTCGGAGGGGGCGTCAGAGGCCACCGTGAAGGTACGCAGGCCTCCCGCCTTCAGGATTTCGGCCAGTTCTGCATCTACGGTATCGGCCCGGATGGACGACACGCCCAGCTTGATGCCCCGGTCAGTCAGGGTGCGGCCCACATATTTGGTATGCGGAAAGTCGCTGAGGGCCGCGCCCACCAGACCTACTTTCTGCACCCAATCGGGGATCACGTCCAGCAACTCCTGCGCCTGATTGTTGCGGTTGGGGCCGTACATGGTGCGGGCGAGGCAGAAGGTACAGGGGCGGGGGCAGCCGCGCTGGGCTTCCACGAGGAACATGTTGCTCAGTTCGCTGTGCGGCGTCACGATCTGGCTGTAGGCGGGCAACAGTTCCTTGGGCGCGGTGGCCCATTTGGGTTCGTGGGTGTGGCGGGCAGGCAGGAACACGCCCGGCATCCCGTCCACGAGATCATAAAAGTCCTCGCGGGAGGTGGCTTCGCGCAGGGCTTCCGAGACCACAGGCACGATCTGCTCTCCGTCGCCAATGATGATCACGTCGGCAAAAGGCGTGAGCGGGTAGGGGTTGGAACTGGTCAGTGGGCCGCCCACCATCACGACTGGATCGGAATCGTCACGCTTTTCACGCAGGGGGTGCATTCCGGCGATGTCCAGCAGCCGGATAATGTTGGTCAGGTCAAGCTCGAAGCTGACGCTGATGGCAAACAATTCGCAGTTGCCCGCCGCACGTCCCGTTTCGACGGTGGGCAGGGGTTGGCCGCCCTTCTCGAAGGCGTCCACGTCGTCGGGCAGGAAGGCGCGCTCGCAGGCCACGCCCTCTTCCTGATTGAACATGCGGTAGATGACCTGATAGCCGAGAGAGGCCATGCCCACGCTGTAGCGGTTGGGGAAGGCCAGCGTGACGCGGATGGGGGCGTGTTTGAACATGGTGCCGGTTTCGGCGTCCAGCAAAGGCTTGATGCCGGTGCGCCAGTAATCGGAACCGTAGGTAATAGGGTTGGCGGTAGTGCTGCTGACTGAACTCAAAAGTCCTCCGGGAGTACGCGCCGGAGACCATTCACACCTAGAATTCCTAGGAAGCAGTCGGGCGGCA
>JAQBPF010000032.1 GCA_028287665.1 Deinococcus sp.
CAGGTTTGCTGGTGTCTGCCACCACTGGTGCGGAGGTGACGGTCAGGGTGGAAACATCGGAGACCAGTCCAGCGGCGTCATAGGCCGTGACAGTGATGGTGTTGCTGCCCACGGCCAAACCGCCCACAGTAAAGCTCAGCGGCACACTCGCGCCCGCCTGAATCGCCACATCTGTCGAAGCCCCGCCGTTCAGGCTGTACGCCACCCGCGTCACGGCCACGTTATCGCTGGCCGTTCCTGTCACCGTCACCTGATTAGAAGTGGTCGTCGTCAGGGCCTGAAGGCTCAGCACGGGCCGGGTCGTGTCAGGGGAAGAGACAGGAGGCGTCACGATGCATTTGAGCGTGGCTGTGGTGGTTTTGGTCAGCGACACGTCGCCCGAGGCAACGGCCAACGCAATTACGGCCGTGTACTGAGACGTGACGGCGACGTTTGGACAGGTTGCAGTGAACGTCACCACCTGATTTGCGGAAGGAGCGATCTTGCCGCTCTGGCCCGCCGTCAGAGTCAACCAACTGGGCGTTCCGTTCGGAAAGGCGACGCTGCTGGAATAGCTGATCTCTGAGGCGCTGGTATTGGTCAGGGTAAACGTTTTGCTGACCTGCCCACCCGCAGGGAGTTCGATGGTCGTCTGAGTGGCCAGCAGACTGACCTGCTCGGGGGTCAGAGGCGCAACAGGATCGGTGCTGGAACCGCAGGCCGTAAAAAGGGCGACGGAGATGGGAAGCGTAAGCCACATGAAACGATTCATAGTTCTCCTTGTTGGGTGGGTCTCACCATTGGCTCCACCTGCCCTCAGGTGACCGCATAGTTGGGCAGGGTTCAGCGCCTCCCAGATCAAACTCAGACGTGACCGTAGATATTTCCTCATCATGTAAGATATTCCTCACAAGTTCCTTACATTCTTTTCATAGATCACCGTCTGACAACGGGTCAGCCCTATGAATCCCAGAGATTTAAAACCACCTGGATTTTTCGAAACTATTTATTGAGATTTATTCACACTTTAGACCGAAATAGTATAAAAAATTACATCCAATTTGAGAGTTTTGCACGATTGACAGCCCCTAGTTCCTGGTCTGCTCGGATGGCCTGACCAAATAGGGCATGGACTGGGAACCAGAGGGATCAACGCAAAAAGGCCTAGCCACACAGCAGAACCGTTGAGCATTCCGGCTGCAAGAGTGGGCACAGGCTGGAAGTGACTGTCAGGCTGGCTACACTAAGATTTAAATTAAGAAATGGATAATTTATTCGCAGGGAGCCCCGGCGCAAATTGGACCTATTTGACCTGCTGGACTGCGTGCTTATCCACTTCCAGTGTTCGCCCTGGCCACAGGTAATACGCTTCCGTCAGCACGAACACCGCCGCACCCAGGCCGAAGACTCCCGCCGGACCAGCCAGTTGCCACGCTGCACCGCCCAACAGTGGGCCGATAGCATTGCCCAGACTTTCGGTGGCCATCACCGTGCCCCAGGCGGCAGCGCGGTGACCTGTGGGCAGAGTGCGGGCCACCAGGCCGTTCCATCCCGCAATAAATGCGCCGTAGCCCACGCCCAGAATCAGAGCAACCAGCGGTACACGGTCACGTAGCCCCGGCAGTGCGGCCAGCAAAAAGGCCAGGGCCAGCAGCAGCAATCCGGGGGCCAGGGCCCGGCGCGGATGGGTGCGGTCGGCGAGGCGGCCCGCCAGCCACAAACTGAGCCCCAGCAGGACGCCAAACAGCACTCCCGGCAGGATCAGCGCCGACAGGGGCAAGTTGAGCCGCGCCAGCAGAGGATAAATCAGCGTAATCACCAATCCAGGTGCCAGAGTCTGAGCAAAGGCGGCAGGCAACAGCACCCCCACCCGCGACCAACCCGCCCACAGATTCCGCACCTGCCCCGAGAGTTCCTGCCGGGGCAGATGCAGCGGCCAGAGCGTCAGGGCCAACACCAGAGCGGCAGTCTGAATACCCAGCAGCAGTGTCCAGGCAGTATCGGGGCGGGTTTGCATCAGGGGGCCGACCAGCAAGATGCCCGCCAGAATGGCCGGGGTGGCCACCAGATTGCTGACCGACAAAGCCCGCGCTGTACGCTCTGGCCGTGCAAAAGCCTGCGAGGCGCTCATGACCCCCGGCCACAGCGCCGCGTAGGCCACCCCCCACAGGGCCCCCCCCAGCACCAACCACACCGGCGAGGGGGCAAAACGTGTGCCCGCAATGACAGCCAGCCCCAGCGCCGCACCCAGCGTCAGCAGGCGGCCCAGCCCCCACCGTTCGGTGACCAGGCCCAGCGGACCTTTGGCCAGAGCATCAGCCAGATAATGCATGCCCACCATCAGGCCAATCAGGGCCGTCGAAAACCCCAGGCGCGGCCCCTCGACCGGCAAGACCGACACCACAAAACCGGTGCGAACCAGTTCGCAGGCCAGGAGCAGCGCCAGCAGTCTCAGCACAGTCAGGGGGCGCGTCCAGAGCATCAGGGGCGATTGTAGCCGTTGACCTGGGTCAGGCACTGCCTAACACCCGTAAGGGAATAGTAATGACCGGCCCATTAGTCTGGGTTTCAGCAGGATATCTGGGCCCTGAGCCGCTCTCTTGTCAGCCCAACTGCTGTCTTTTGCAGCTCCAGATGTTCCTGTTCTGCGCCAAGGAGTTGCCCCTTATATGAGCCTGTTCGATCCCATTGATTCCGATTTTCAATCGTTCCTGTTGATGGAATCGGTGGTGTTTCCACAGGTGTTGGCGCTGCCCACGCATGATTACGCGCCGGAGGGCGACCTGTATACCTTCCGCTTTCCCAACGGGTACGGGGCGCTGGTGGTGCGGCGGAGCGGCTATACGCTGGCCCACGCCTTCGAGCTGTGCGTCATGGACTACACGTTACAGCCGCCCCAACCGACCTTCCAGACGGAAGTGGCCAGCCAGGTTCTGTCGGGCCTGTCGCATGAGGCGGTGGCGCAGTTGCTGGCACGGGCCGAACACTTGCCCCGCCATGCCGCCCTGATCGACGCGCAAGCATCGCTGCTCAACGAAGTGTTTTAGAGCGTCTCAGACCGCTCCATAGAGCTTGACCACCCGTCAAGCCTGAAGACGCGTTCAGGCCTGTGGCTCAGCCCTCTCCGCCCTTTGGCAGAGGCGCGGGCTGCGGCAGACTGCTAGGCTGGCCCCAAAGGAGTGCCAACCCGCCGTGCTGCTCACACTGACCCTGTCTCAACCTGATCCCCTGCACTCTGCTGCCGACCTGGGCTTTTTGCTGCACAAGCACCCCGAACGCGTGCAGACGCAGACGCTGTCGTTTGGGGCCGCGTCGGTGTTCTATCCGCAGGTGTCGGCGCAGCGCACAACGGCGGCCCTGTTGCTGGAAGTAGACCCGGTGGGCCTGTCGCGCACCGCCCGTCCGGGGGAAGGGGCGCCGCTGGAACCCTATGTGAACGACCGCCCCTACGCCTCGGGCAGCTTTCTGGCCGTCGCCCTGCGGGACGTGTTTGGCACGGCCTTTACCGGACGCAGCAGGGAGCGGCAGGCGCTGGCCGATACGCCGCTGACCTTCACGGTTCATCTGCCCTGTGTCACAGCCCGTGGGCCGGAAGGCTTGCCGGAACGCCTGTTTGAACCGCTGGGCTACGTGGTGCAGGCCACGCCCATCGCGCTTGATCCGCTGTATCCCGAATGGGGCGAGCGCCCCTACGTGGACCTGCGGTTGTCGGGGCAGGTGCGGCTGCGCGATCTGCTGGCCCACCTGTATGTGCTGTTGCCCGTGCTGGACGGCAAACGGCACTATTACCTCAATGAAGCGGAGGTCGGTAAGTTGGCGCGGCACGGCGCGGGCTGGCTGGACGGCCATCCGGAACGCGACCTGATTGCCCGCCGGTATCTGCGCTTTGCAGCGCTGGTGCGCCAGGCCGAAGAAGGATTCTCGGTGACTGAAACCGTTGAAGCTGTGGCAGAACAGGCGGCTGAGAATGAAGCGCAGGCCCCCACAACCAGCGCCTTCCCGCGCCCCCGGCTGCACGATGAACGCCTGCGTTGGGTGGCCGATCAGGTGCATACCTCTGGGGCGGCGCAGGTGCTGGACCTGGGCTGCGGCGAGGGCAAACTCCTGCGCCTGCTGCTGGACATGCCGCAGATCCGGCGACTGGTCGGCATGGACGTCAGTGCCCGCGCCCTGGAGATTGCCGCCCGCCGCCTGAATCTGCGCGAACGCCCGGAAGTGGCCGCCCGTGTGCAGTTGCTCCACGGCAGTCTGTCTTATCCCGATTCGCGCCTGAAGGGGTTTGAGGCGGCGACCCTGGTGGAAGTCATCGAGCATCTGGAGCCGCATCAGATCGGCCCCCTGACCCGGCATGTCTTTGGTGAGGCCCGGCCCGGCACCGTTATCGTGACCACGCCCAACCGGGAATACAACGCCGTGTTTGAGGACGGAGCCGAGGAGATGCGCCACGCCGACCACCGGTTTGAATGGACGCGCCCCGAATTTGCAGCCTGGGCCGGGACCACCGCACAGACCCACGGCTACGCGCTGACCCTGCATGACCTGGGCGATACGCACCCAGACTACGGGCCTATTACGCAGGCAGCCGTGTTTGTGCGCCAGAACAGGTAAAACAGGTGAGACCGCTGCACCTCTTGGCCTCGCTGGGGCTGACCACCTTCGGTCTGGCGGGGGCACACCCCCCCTCTCCGGCTGCACTGGCTTTGCCTGCGGTTGTCTTGGCGGGCAGCACCCCCCCCTGGGTTGCAGGCACGACGCTGAATGCCCTGCCGCCCGACGCCGCCTTCCGCGAGCTGTACGCCGGGCGGGTAGACGGCGTGCTGGGCACCTTGCCGGGTCCGCCGCCGCCCAGAGGAATCGGGGCACTTGTCAGCGTACCAGTGGGCGTGTTTTCAGTTTCGGTGGTGTACAGCCTGCCCGGAGTGGCGCTGCGGCTGGATGTGCCGACCCTCTGCCTGATGCTGTCGGGGCGGGTGCGGACCTGGAATCATGCGCGGCTGCGGGCGCTGAATCCGGGGGCCACACTGCCCGACCTGCCCGTGCTGGTCAGTGCGCGGGTGGCCCGAAACGGCGTGAGTCTGGCCGCCGCCGGAGCCTGTGTCAAGGCGGGCGTGTGGCCCACCACTTGGCTGAAATCCAACTGGGTGGCGGGTGCAAGCTTCACACGGGCGGCCTTGGGATCGCAGCGGGCCGACCTGAACATTCCCGGTGTGCTGATGTTGCTGGGGCCACGCGACCTTCCAGCAGGCGCACAGGTGGCCCAGCTTCGTGGGCCGGGCGGCACCTTCGTGGGGCCGGACGCCGCAAGCTCGGGCACTCCGCCGCTGTATCCGGGGGCCACCTCTCCCCTGCCCGCTGCCCCCTTTCGGCCTTTGCCCCCCCTAAGTGAGGTCGGGGCCTACCCCCTGCGCGGCGTGGTGTGGCTGAGTGTGCTGCGCGAACAGGCCTACCGGGGCCGCCGCCCAGAGCAGGCCCTGGCCCTGATTCGTCTGACTGAACAGCTTCAGGCAGGAGCCTCGGCCACTGGACCGGGCGGCGGATTTGTGGGCCTGCCGCTGAATGTCCGGCCTGCCCTGCGCCTGACTTACAGGGGCGCTGAAGTGGTGGGGTTGCCTGCTGCGGCCTCTTCCTCTAACCCGTAGATTTCCAGAAAGCGCCGGGTGCGGGCCGCCAACGTGGGCAACGGCGCGACCTCGCCGCAGACCCAATCGGGCGCGTAGCTGCGGCACACCGTGGGCCGCGTGGCGTAAATGGCGCACAGGCAGCCTCGCCCCACGCTCTCGGCCCCCAGATTCACGCATGGCACACCCAACGGCTTACCCAGGGCGTGAATATCCGGCGCGGCACAGCAGGCCCCGCACGCCGTACACTCCCGCACCACGGCGGAGCGGGCGGGGTAGGTGGGGGGCGCGGCGAAGGCATCCATTGCAACCCTCAGTGGTGAAGAGGGAGTGGTCAGGGGAAAAAGACGAACAACTCAGCCCAGGCTTCAGCCTTACCGCTTTTTGTCTTTCCCACCGATCACCCACTCCTTACTGAATCTCCCCTACTGCCGCAATCAGCGCGTCATTCTCTGCCGGAGTGCCCACGGCCACGCGCAGGCAGCCCTGAAGTCCGGGCAGGCGGTCCTGACGGCGCACCACGATGCCCCGGCTCAGCAGCAGGCGGTAGGCGGCATCGGCGTCGGGCGTGCGGAGCAGGAAGAAATTGGCCTGACTGGGAATGGCCGTGCAGGTGGGATGTGCGGCCAGGGCAGCCAGCATCCGTCCGCGCTCCTGCACCACTTCGGCGGCGCGGTGCTGCACGTACTCCGGATGTTCCAGCGCCACCTCCAGCGCGGCCTGCGTGAGGGCATTGACATTGAAGGCCGACACCAGCTTTTGCAGTTGGACCGCCATGTCGGGCGAGGTCAGGGCGTAACCCAGCCGCGCTCCGGCCAGGCCCCACGCCTTGCTGAAGGTGCGGAGGCTGATGCGGTTGCCGCCTTCCCGCACCAGATCCCGGTAATCGGTGCCGCTGTACTGGTGATAGGCCTCGTCTATCACGACCACCCAGCCCTCAGCTGCCTCGACCACCGCCCGCACATCGGCCTCGGCGTCGGCGTACCCGGTGGGCGCGTGCGGCTGGGTCACGTACAGCACGCCGGGCGGGTTGGCCTGCAGCGCGGCCTTGAGGCCTTCTACGGGCAAAGAAAAATCAGGATTCAGCGGCACCTGCACCAGCGTGGCTCCCAGCAGTTGGGCTTCCAGGGTGTACACGCTGAAGGTCGGACTGACGGTCAGCACGGTTTGACCGATGCCTGCCAGTTCGGTCAGAAGCTTGATCAGCACGTTGCTGCCGGGCGTCACCACCACGTCTGCGGCGTTCCAGCCCTCGTAAGCGGCAATGGCGCTCTGCAACGTTTCGGCGTGCAGGTCGGGATAGCGGTTCCAGGGCCGGGCCAGCATTCGCTCGGCGGCCTGGGCCTTCAGCTCGGCAGGAAAATCGTAGGCGCTCTCGTTCTGATCCAGCTTGATGGGAGCGTCTATGGGCGTAAACGGGTAGGCAGGCACCTGGCGCACCGCCGCCCGGACACCGCCGGTGGGCACAGGCTCTGGCACAGCAGGCTCAGAGGCAAGAGGCGTGGAAGTCATACACGGGTTTTACCACCGTTGCGCCCCGCCCTGCCGTGACGTGTCCACCCAAGGGGATCGCCGCTCAGATTTACCGTTGACCTCGACTCCGGGCAACCTCTGTTCTTCTGCGGCGATCTCACTTCTCTGGTTCCGGCTTCTCTGGTTCCGACTTCTCTGGTGCTCGCCTGGCCCGGTCTGCCTCAAGGGCGGTGGCGACCCAGCCATACCAAACGCCCGTTAGGTCACGCGGCGGCGTGCTACCCTGACCCAAACGCGCCCCCTGCGTTCCTCCCTGCCATGACGGATTCTTCCAGCTCCCCCACTCCCTTAGCCTCTGCCGCGCCCAGCAAACCGCGCCGCGAGCAGATTCATGAGGTCGCCAGCCGCCTGTTTTCGGAGCGCGGCTACCATGCCACCAGCATGCGCGATCTGGCAGGCCAGCTGGGAATGCAGGGCGGCAGCCTGTACGCGCATATTGCCTCCAAAGACGAACTGCTGATCGGCATTGTAGACCGCGCCGCCCGGCAGTTTGATGGTGCCCTGTTTACCCTGCGCGGCGATCCCATGCCCGCGCCCGAAAAAATCCGCGAGGCCATGCACCGTCATATCCGCGTGGTGGCCGACAATATGGAAAGCGCCACCGTCTTCTTTCACGAGTGGAAACACCTGTCGCCCGATGCCTATACCCGCGTGACCAACTGGCGCGATACCATCGACGCTTTTTACCGCGATCTGGTGATTCAGGGCATCCGGGAAGGCAGCCTGCGCCCCGATCTGGACCCCAAAATGACGGCCAACCTGATCCTGTCGGCGGTGAACTGGGCCTATACCTGGTATCGCCCCGGCGGCAGCATGACCCCCCGTGATGTGGCCGAACAGTACGCCGACATGCTGCTGACGGGCTTGCAGGCGGCCCCGGTGAGCACTCCATCAACCCCGGAGCACCTATGAGACGGGTTCCGCTGCACTCGGCTGGCGTTGGGAAGAGCACCCAGGCGCCACCGGAGCAACCATGAGCAACCCCACCGTCACCGTTAAAATCCGCGACGCCCTGAAATACGCCCAGGGCCGCGCCGAACGTCTGAGCCGCACCCAGCAACTGGAAATCGGCACCGACCTGTTTATCCGCATTGCTCCCGGTGGGCGGCGTTTCCTGTTGTTCTGCCTGGAAGGAGAACCCGATCAGGCCAACGCCCGCGCCATCGCCGCCACACTGGGCCTCAAAGACCCCCAATACGGCTGGCATCAGGGGGCCACCTTGCGCTCGCTGACGGTGGTAGAGGCGGGGTCGGAAGTGGTGGCAGAAGCGCCGGAGAAAGAAGAGTAACCCAGCAGCAAAGCCGAAAAGCAGGGCAAGCACCGAAATGCCTGCCCTGCTTCACGTTGAAATCTCAGTTCTTCGGGTTGCTGCCCTCGAACGACGCCTTGAATTTCTGCAAGTCTTCGGCGATCTGCTGGCTGGGCTCCTCGCCAAACAGCTTGGCCACGGCTGCACCGAGCGGGCCAGCGGGCGGGCGGTAGCTGAGGGCCACGTGAATACGCGTGCCGCCCGTGGGCATGCTTTCAAACTGCACGCTGCCTGCGTTGTCCACGGTGGCTCCGGGCAGGCTGTGCCAGCCGATGCGCTCGCCGGGCTTGTCATTCACGATTTCGGCTTCCCACTCCACATGCGTGCCCAGCGGAGCCTTGGCGACCCAACGGCTGCGCTTGTCGTCCAGCACAGTCACGGTTTCCAGGTGGCTCATGATCTGGGGCAGGTTGTCCAGCTTGCGCCAGTAGTCGTAGACCTGTTGCGCGGGGCGGTCAATGACCACACTGTGCTCTACAAAAATGGGCTTGGCGGCGCTGGCGTTGCCGCTCAGACCGGCGGCGGCCATCACGGGGTCATTGCCCGTGGCCGCGCGGTAGGCGAGGTATCCGCCCACAGCAGCCATGCCGAGGCCGAGTACACCGCGTTTCCTGAGGCCCATCAGCAGGAGTGCCCCGCCCGCCGCGCCGCTGATCATGCTGATTTGATCCATGCCTTCTGTTTTTGTCATGTGTGAATCCTCCGTGAAGTGCAGTGTAGGTGCGCCGCCTATTGGGGCGGGTGAAGTCTTGCCCAACACAGATTAAGGCCAAGTGGCGTGAGGAGGAACAGGTGAGCCTGGAGAACGGCTCAGCTGCCCTTGAAGGTGTCGCACTGGCTGGGATCGCCGCTGGTAAAGCCGCGCTTGAACCAGGTCACGCGCTGCTGGCTGCTGCCGTGCGTAAAGCTGTCGGGCACCACGTAGCCCTGGCCCTGGCGCTGAAGGGCGTCGTCACCGATGGCGGCGGCGGTGTTCAGGGCCTGGGTAATATCGGCGTCTGTCAGGTTGGCCGCCTCGGTGCCGCGCACCTTGTTGCCCCACACGCCCGCAAAGCAGTCGGCCTGCAACTCCAGACCCACGCTGTATTTGTTGCTTTCCGCCTCGCTGCGGGCCTGACGCTGGGCACGTTCCACCTGATCGGCAATGCCGAGTTCGTTCTGGACGTGGTGGCCCACCTCATGCGCGATCACGTAGGCAAAGGCAAAGTCGCCGCCGCCGCCCAGGCGTTTTTGCATGGTGGAGAAAAAGCTGGTATCCAGATATACCTTGTTGTCCAGTGGGCAATAAAACGGCCCCACAGCGCTATTGGCGCTGCCACATCCGCTGTTGGTGCCGCCCGTGAACAGCACCAGCGTGGGCTTGGTGTAGGTACGGCCCGACTGCTGAAAAATCCCTGTCCAGACCTGATTGGTACTGCCCAGAATCCGGTCTACGAATTGGTAGCTTTCGTCGGTGGCCGGGGTCTGGCCCTGGGTCTGAGATTGCTGTGCGGGCGCCGTTTGCGAGCCGCCGCCCAGAATGACGCTGGGATCGACGCCAAAGAACATGGCAATCAGGGCAATGACCAGGCCCCCGATGCCGCCCACCGCAATACCGCCCCCCGGCAGGCCACCGCCGCCCCGCCGATCCTGCACTCCGCCCCCACTGCTCGGAAGATTTTTCCAGTCCATAACGGCGTTCTCCTCTTGATAAGGTGGCCGCGCACCCGCTCTCCCTGCACGCACGCTGACGGCAAGGCCGGGACACTGCGCGGCTGTATGAGGGGCATTCTAGGCCGGGCCATGGGGGAAAACGCTGACCGCGCCTTTAGGTTGAATTGGGGAGCAGTGGGAGCAGGGCGGGGCAATCGACGGGCGTCACAAAAAAGCCCCCTCCACGCAGGAAAGGGGGCTTCAGAGCTGGATGGCTCAGTCGCCCGCAGGCAGCGCACCCGCACCAGGATCAGAGGTCAGCGGCTCAGCTTTGGCCTGAGGCGGCTTGATCCGTTTGCGTTCAAAGGTCCAGAAGACGGTGGGCACCACGAAGAAGGTGAGCAGGGTGGACGTGATCACGCCGCCCAGAATCACGATGCCGAGGCCCCGGCGAAATTCTGCGCCGTCGCCTTTGCCCAGAATCAGGGGAATGCTGATGACGAGTACCGTGAGGGTGGTCATCAGAATCGGACGGAAGCGAAGTTCGGCGGCTTCCACGAGGGCGGCCCGCAGCGTCATGGTCCGCACCCGCTCGGTCACGAATTCCAGGTACAGAATCGAGTTTTTGGTGGACAGGCCCAGCAAGATCACCATGCCCAGCACCGTGATCACGTCTAGGTTGACCTTGAACAGGCTGAGGGTCCAGAGCGCGCCCACGATGGCGATCGGCACGGGCAGCAGCAGGTAGATGGGGTAACGGAACGAGTTGAACTGGCTGCCCAGCACGAGGTAGGTGAGCAAGATCGCCAGCACCAGCACGATGGGGCCGTAGAACACCAGATCGCCCGTCAGACCCGCACTGCCGAAGGCACTGGCATTGCCCAGCGTGACGCCGCCCGTCAGCAGGCCCGCTTTGGTTGCTGCATCCACGATGGTTTTCTGGTAGCCGAACGGGTTGGGGCCGTCTTTGATCAGGTTGATGTCCAGCGTGGCGGTGTAGGCCTTGTTCAGTCGGCTGAGGGTGGCCGGAGCCTGCGCCAGCTGGAACGATCCGAGTTGAGACAGCGGCAGGTTGGCGTTCAATGCCTGCGAATACACCGTCTGAGACAGCAGACTCTGCTCATCTTGCACCAGGGCTGGATCGAGGCGCACCACGATATCTATCGAGCGGTCGCCGTCACGAAGGCTGCCCGCCGTGCTGCCGTCGTTGTAGGTCCGCAGCGCCTGGGCCACATCGCTGGCGCTCAGGCCGCTGCCTGCCAGCCTGGCGGGGTCGGGCGTAAAGGTCCGTTCCTGCCGGGTGGCGCTCAGGCTGCTCTTCAGGGTAGCGATGTTGGAATCCTGAGCCAGCAGGCGCACCACGTCGCGGTTACGCTCGATCAGGAGCGCCTGCGTGGGAGCCGTGAGGGCCAGCGTGATATCGGCGCTTCCGCCGGGACCGCCCTGCTGGGCCGAGACACGCAGTTCTGATCCTGGCAGGGCGCGGGCCACTGGTTGCAGGGCCTGCAGGTAGCGGGCATTGAGAATCTCGATGCTCTCGCGCTCGGCCTTGGGAATCAGAGTCACGGTGAGGCTGGATGAATTGGCACTGCTGCCGCCCAGTGCGCCGCCGCTGCCCACGCTGGTCTGCACCAGCCGCACTTCGGAGCGGGCCAGCAGGTTTTCTTCTATCCGGCGGGTCAGGCCGTTGGTGGTGGCCAAATCGGTGCCCACCGGAAGTTCCAGATCGACCGTCAGAATGCCGCTGTCGCTGGCAGGCGTGAAGGCAAAGCCCACGTTCCGCATGGCCAGCGGCACACTGAACAGGAACAGGGCCGCCACCAGCATCACGATCCAGGAGCGGTCCAGCACGCGCTCCACACCT
>JAQBPF010000036.1 GCA_028287665.1 Deinococcus sp.
GGCGCTGATTTCAGCAGGCCGCGCCACCTCGCCCCCCGTTCCCGAAGGCTTCAGCCCCTCGCGGTAGCCTTGCTCCCGGTCGAGGGCCGACTCATGGACTACCGGCGCACCCAGATACAGCGTGCGGAGGTGGCCCCTGGCGATCAGGCGGGCCAACACCTGCCCCGTGGCCGCCGCGTAATCGGCGGTGACGTAGCTCAGCTCCGCGCCCGGCACATCCCGGCGGCCAATGAACACCACCGGATGCCCTTCGCCGAGCAGCCGGAGCAGGTCTTCCCGGCGGGCGTCATCCAATTGGCCCAGCATCACGGTACCGTCGGCCAGACGGAGACGGCTGGTACCTCCCCGGTACAGCGGGCGTGCGCCGCCAGACACGGCAGGCCGGGTGTGCAGCAGCAGGTCGTAGTCCTGCTCGGCCGCCGTTTCCTCGATGCCCTGCAAAAAGGGCGTGAAAAAATCACGGGTGCTGGACGGAAAGACCGGTTCGTAGGTAAAGACGCCCAGAATGCGGTTGTGTCCCCCGGCCAGGCGGCGGGCGGCCACGTTGGGCACGTAGCCGAGGTCGGCCATGACCTGCAGCACGCGCTGACGGGTAGAGTCGGGAATCCGCACCTGCCCGCCGCCCCCGTTGAGCACCTGCGACACCGCCGCTTGAGAGACCCCTGCTTGTTCAGCGGCCTCGCGCTGGGTGGGACGTTTACGGGGGGCCGAAGTCACGGGAGCCATTCTAGAGAATAGGGGAGCCCACTGAGGCCGGTGTCCGGTGCGGTCCCACTGTGTCCCATGCCCCTAAACACCCGGTGAAGGCGTGAGCCGCTGGGCTTCAGGCCACTGCAGCTCGACCCCCAACGAATCGGACAGCAGTGCCTGAAAGTCGGCCAGCAATGACGGTGTACCGCGCACCTGCCGGGGCGTGCTGCCCGTGTTCAGGGCGTGCGCCGCCAACGCGCCCGCAACCTCGCCGATATTCCATTCCACCGGATGAAGGCGGTAGCAGCCGTTGGTAATGTGGGTCACACCCAGATTTTTCGCCGCAGGCAGCAGATTGTCCATCCGCACGGGAATCAGCGCTCCCAGGGGAATTTGAAACGGCCAGGAGGCGATGTCGACGTAGTTGCGTCCCCGGGTGGACGGATGCAGGTCGATGCGGTACTGGCCGATGCCCACCGAATCCGCAAAGCTCTGAGCGCCGTTCAGCGGCCCCCGTGCCTCGACGCCCACCATCTGTTCGAGCACCGTGAATTCGGCCTGAATGCGCCGGGATTCGCGCACGTAGATGGCCTTGGCCAGCCCGTGCCGGGTGCCGGTCACGTCGCCGCGCAGCCGCAGGCCGGGGTACCCCTGGCCGCGGCCGTCGTGCCGGGGCGCTTCGGTCTGCATCCAGTACAGCAGGCTCAGGCTCAGGTCCCGCGCCCCCGCCAGATGCCGCTCGCGCTCGGCGGCGTCGACCCCCAACACGGGTCCCAGCCAGTAGTCGATCTGCGGCCAGTTCACCAGCGTCACGTCACTGCGGTAGCGGCCCTCCGGATAATGGCGGCGGGCCAGAATGCGCCGGAAGTGCCACAGGTCCCCGCCGTGCGGCGTCTCGTCCGGGTTGCCGAACAGGTCACGGAATACGGCCCGGTGCGTGATGGGATGACACAGCGTCCAGCTCAGGTGTTTGCCGGGCCAGAAGTCGGCCTGATAGCTGCGCCAGAAACCGTAGCCTGCAGGCCGGTCGATCGTGTGGTCTTCGCCCTCCAGGTGATCCATGGCAAAGCACCAGCTGATGGCCTGCTGGTTCAGCGGATCGGCCTGGGCCAGGGCGTGCGGCTCGCCGGTCTGGTCCTGCCCTTCTGCGCCGATGATGCTCTCGACGCCGCCCAGCTCCAGCACTTCGCCGAGTTCGGTGGCGTCCAGCACGTACTGGGCGGTCACCACCTGCTGCTCACCAGAGGGGCCGTGCTCGACCGTCACCGCAGCCACGCGGTCGCCGTCCACTTCCACCGCCACCGGGCGGGTGTCGAGCCAGATGTCCAGCTGGCGGTTGGCGCGGTAGGGGGCCAGCAGGCCCTCCAGTACCGCCAGCGCCACCCGGGGTTCATGGCACAGGCGGCTGACCGTGCCCGCCCCAGGGTTGAGGTGCACTTCGGCCCGCGATTCGGGGCGCAGAGGATAATGCTCGCGGTAATAGGCCCGCACGCCGTTGCGGAAGGCCCGGTAGCTGGCGGTGCAGCCCACGTCTTCAATCCAGACGCCCTCATCGGGCGGCACGGCCTGGGAGGTGAGCTGGCCCCCGATCCAGTCGGTTTCTTCGGTCAGGAGGACGCGGCGGCCCAGACGCAGGGCCGCGAGCGCAGCGGCCACACCGCCCGTGCCGCCGCCCACGATCAGAATGTCGTAGGAGTGTTCTTGCATATCAGCCTTTGGTTCCGCTGGCCGCCAGGCTCTCGATGAACTGCCGCTGCGCCAGCACGAAGGCCAGCAGCACCGGCAGCGCCACCAGGACGCCCGCCGCGAGAGTGAGATTCCAGTACACGCCGCCAAGGGGATCGGTAAAGCGCTGAAGGGCCAGGGGCAGGGTCAGCAGCCCTTCGCGGCTCAGGTAGATCAGCGGATTGAAGTAGTCGTTCCAGGAGTTCAGCACGGCAAAGATGGCGGCAGTGGCCAGGGCTGGACGAGACAGCGGCAGCAGGATGAACCAGAACACGCCCAGGGTGCCCAGGCCGTCGACCCGTCCAGCGTCTTCCAGCTCGCGCGGCAGAGTGATGAAATGCTGACGCATCAAAAACACCGCAAACGCCCCGGTGGCACTGAAAATCTGCAACACGATCACAGGCAGATGGCTGTTGGTGAGGCCCAGACGACTGAACAGCACAAACTGCGGTACAGCCGTCAGTTCGCTGGGCACCATCATCGCCAGCAGGCTCAGGATAAAGACCAGATCGCGGCCCGGAAATTGCAGCCGGGCAAAGGCGTAACCGGCCGTGGCGGCCATCGCCGCCGTGAGCGGCACCACCAGCGCGGCAATATAGAGGCTGTTGAAATATTGCCGCGCAAAGGGGTAGTCCGCGAACACCTGAGCGAAATTGGTGGTGGTCAGCGCCGACACCTGCAGGTCAAAGGGGCTGCCAAAAATAGCCGATGTGGGTTTGAAGGCCGAGATGAACAGCCACAGCAGCGGCAAGAGAAAGGGCAAGCAGACCAGGGCCAGCACCAGGTACAGCAGCCAGCTCCACCGAACCGGACGGCGTGTGGGGGTCAGCTGAGGGGCCGCCCACCGGCCCGCTTCCAGTCCCTCAGTCTTCATAGAACACCAGCCGCCGGCGCAGTGCCCACTGGGCCAAGGTCAGCCCCAGCACCGCCACGAACAGCACGGTGGCGACGGCACTCGCATACCCGAATTCAAAAAACTGGAAGCCCTGCTTGAACATGTACACGATCAGGGTGGTCGTGGCGTCGGCCGGGCCACCGCCCGTCAGCACATAGACCGGCGTAAAGAGTTTGAGCGCCCCAATCAGCGTCACGATAAACACCAGAAAGAAGGTCGGGGAGATCAGCGGCAGGGTAATGCGCCAGAAGGCCTGCCAGGGGGTCGCGCCGTCCAGCCGGGCTGCCTCATGCAGTTCGGGGGGCACGCCCTGAAGAGCAC
>JAQBPF010000069.1 GCA_028287665.1 Deinococcus sp.
ACGCACTCCCCACCCCATTTGCCTTATGGTAGGGCGCAATGGACGGGCAGCAGGCAGGGCAGCGGGAGCTGAATCGGGCGCAGTTGGGGCGAATTCTCATTTACGGTTTGGGGCGCAGTGGGCGCGGTGTGGCGCGGTTCCTGGCGGCAGAAGGTCTCCAGGCCGACTGGCTGGACGCCCGCCCTGCCGCCGAAGACACGGCGTTGGTGGCCGACCTGGGCTTTGGCCCCGGCGACCTCTCGCGCCCGTATAGCACGGTGGTCGCGGCCCCCGGCGTGCCGATAGACCATCCCGATCTGCTGACATTGGCGGCACGCGGGGCCGAAATCATTGGCGAGGTGGCGTTGGCGGCTCGCCTGCGACCACAGCTGCCCATGATCGGCATTACGGGCACAGCAGGCAAGGGCAGCACCACCGTTCTGGTGGCCCAGTTGCTGCGGGCCTGCGGGCTGGCGGCGCTGGAAGGCGGCAACATCGACCCACCCCTGCTGGACGTGGTCGACCGGGCTGAAGTCGCGGTGGTGGAACTCTCCAGTTTTCAGCTGGAGCGCGTGCCGGGCTTGCGTCTGCCCGTGGCCGTCATCACCAATCTGGGTATAGATCACCTGGACCGTCACCGAACCGAGGCCGCCTACCACGCCGCCAAGCTGAACATCACGGCAGGCCAGACGGCAGACGACGTGCTGATCGTGCCTGCGGGCTTACAGGTGCAGACGCGGGCGAAAGTGCAGGCGTTCTCGCCCGAAGCCCTGACCCTGCAAGGTGGCCGCCCCATCCTGCCCGCCGCCGACCTGCCCGAAGGCGTGCATCCCGCCAATGCCGCCGCTGCCGTGCTGGCCGCCGAAGCCATGCTGCTGCATCTGGGCCGCCCGGTGAATCCTGAGCTGTTGGCCGCTGCCCTGCGTTCGGCCCAACCTGTCTCCGGACGCTTTGAGACGGTGGCCCGCATCGGCAACGTGCGCTTTATCGAAGACAGCATCGCCACCCGCACGCTGGCAGTAGAGGCCGCCCTCCTGCGGGCCACGCCGCCGATTGCCTGGCTGGTGGGCGGACGAGACAAGGGCGCAGATCTGGCCCCGCTGCGGGCGGCTGCACAGGGACGGGTGGTCCGGGTGATTGCCTTTGGCGAAGACGGCGAGAAGATGGCCCGCGAATTGAATCTGCCCTTTGAAGTGGTGCAAGGAACAGGCGGTGACGACATCGTGCTCAACGCTGCCCGCGCGGGTCTGAAGGCTCTGCAGGGCACGGGCGGTACGGTCCTGTTGGCTCCCATCGGCACCAGCTTCGACCTGTTCAAGGATTACAAGGCACGTGGCCTCAGCTTTGCTCGGGCGGCTCAGACCCTGGCGGACGAGCCTGTAGAGGTCAGCGCATGAGCGTTCAACTGGTGATTGCACAGCTCTTATTGATGGCTCTGGGGCTGATGGCGGTGGCTGCTGCCAGCCCAGAACTGATCACCGACCATGCCAGCAAAGCGGTCATCGCGCTGCTGGCGACCTTTGCGGTGGCCCGGATGCGGCCCAAAACACTGCTGAAACTGGGGCCGTGGTTCTGGGGTCTGACGTTGGTGCTGTTGGCACTGGTGTTGTTTGTGGGAGTGGGCACACAAACCAGTCCTGGCACGCGCCGTTGGCTCGATTTCGGCCCCATCCGCTTCCAGCCGTCCGAGCTGGCCAAGCTGGGCCTTGTGCTGCAACTGGCCTCCTTCTTTTCTCGCCGGGGCGTGCAGAACAAACTTCTGAGCGCGTCCTTCATGATCATCATTACGACCCTACTGATCATAGGCGAGCCTGATTTGGGCACCAGTATTCTGACGTTCGGCCTCGGCATCATCTTGATGTACGCTGCTGGCGTCAGGATCGGGAATATCAGTGGTCTGCTGCTGGCACTGGGACTCCTCGCCATTCCTTTTTTAAACTATTACCTGGAAAAACACCCCTATATCCGCGAACGCTGGTTTGGTCATCAGGCGCGCGGAGAGGGCGAAACCTTGTCGGTGGGCCTGGATCAGATCGGCATGGCGCACCGCGACCTCAATTCGGGCGGGCTGTGGGGGCTGGGTCCAGATGGGCCGCGTTACTCCTACTTTGCCGCCCATACCGACATGATCGTGGCAACGGTGGGGTTCAGCACCGGGCTGCTGGGCGTAACCATGCTGCTGTTTGCCTACTGGCTGATCGTGTCTACAGCCCTGCAGGTGTCGCAACTCGCCACCCGGATTCGCCCGATGACCCCCGAAATCCACGGGGCCAGCATTCTTGCCACGGGCAGCATGTTCATGGTCGTGGGTCAGGCCTTCGTGAATCTGGCGGTGGCGGCCGGAATCTTCCCGGTCACGGGTGTGCCGCTGCCACTGGTCAGTTACGGCTTCAGCTCCATGCTCACCATGAGTATCGCTCTGGGTGTGATCCACGCGGCCATGCGCGAGGTGCGCCGTCACCTGCCTGCCGAAGAAGACGCCCCCGATGTGCTGGCGGTTCCAGCCGACTGAAAGGCCCTCAGGGAAGCGTCCGGGCCGGATAGAGCCAGCGCCGCAGCCCGCGTGACAGCAGGGGCAAGACGGGCCAGTTCAGAAAAATGGTGGACGGGACCACCGTGCTCAGGATGGCCGCCCACCAGGGCCAGCCTTTGGTCAGTGGCCCCAGCAGCAGCGTAAACAGCAAAATCAGCGGGTAGACGCCCACGATGCCCACCAGGACATTCTTCCAGAGGGCGGGAGCAGGGGCGCGGGCAGGGCGGTCAAACCACGCTTCCAGCCCCACCGATTCGCGGTAATCCACCTCGGCTGCCGTAAAGTGCGGCAACTGCTCCAACGCCCGCGCATACTCCGCCGAGGCCCGCCATGCGGCCAGCGCACCGGGCGAAGCAAAGCGCACCAACGTCACGTACTCGGGCACCGGGCCGGAAGCGTCGCGCAGCACATGCAGGCCAATAAATCCGGGTTGAAGCCGCTGCAAGGCGTGCAACTCCCGCGCCCAGGCCTCATAGGCGGCCACCTGTGAAGGCCGGACCCGTTCCGTCACCACCAACGTCACGCCGTCCAATCGGCGCGGAGAGGCGGAATCGGTGGTGGAGAGGTCGGGGGCGTCCGGCATAGGGGAAATACTGTACACCAGGCGGGAGAGAGGGGAAAAGACAGGCGGGAAGTTAAGGGGGGCGGGTGTGAAGTAGAGTGCTTTGCAAAACTACAGAGCAGGGGGAAAACTACGGAGTGTTCCTGCAGGAGCAGTTCATTTCAAAGGGCCAGAACCCCAACGGTTCCGGCCCTTCACTTTGCAATTCTCAGCTCTGGCTGTTGCTGCCCTTACTTCACAAACAGCATCTGGCGGTAGGTGGGCAGGGGCCAATGTTTCTCGGCCACCACTTTTTCCAGCTTGTCGGCAGCCACGCGCACGGCGCTCATGGCGGGCAGCACGTGGTCGCGCATGTGGTGGGCCTTCTCGTGGACTTCCTCGCCGCCCAACGCCTGATTCTGGGTGTACAGCGCCCCGATGGCGTCGTACAGCTCGTCGGCAGCGGCTTCTACCTCGGCGATCACGCCCTTCACGGCCTTGCTGCCGCCTGCGCTGTAGAGGTCTTTGAGGTACTTCACGCTGGCCGGAAGAATCATGGCGCGGGCGATGTACTCGGTGGTTTCGCCCTCGATGTTCACAGTCTTGAAGTAGATGTCGTACATGATTTCCTGACGGGCGGCCAGTTCGCGATCCGTCAGGACGCCGTATTTGCTGAACAGGTCGGCGTTCTTGGCGTCGGTCAGGTGATGAATGGCGTCCAGGCTGGTCCGCAGGTTCAGCAGGCCGCGCACTTTCTCGGCCTCTTCATGCCACTCGGAGCTGTAGCCGTCGCCGTTGAAAATGATGCGCTTGTGCTTGGTGTAGGTGGCTTTCACGATTTCGCCCACAGCGGCGTCGAGGGCCAGCCCGCCGTCCAATTTGGCCTGCAGTTCGGCGGTCAGGGCGCTCACGGCGTCGGCCACGATGGTATTCAGCACCGTGATGGGCATAGAAATGCTCTGGCTGCTGCCTGCGGCGCGGAACTCGAACTTGTTGCCCGTAAAGGCGAAGGGGCTGGTGCGGTTGCGGTCTCCGGCGTGGCGGGGCAGCGGCGGCAACACGCTGGAGCCGAGGCCCAGGAATCCGGCTTCGGGGCCACGTCCGCCCTGACCGCTTTCCAGACGGTCCAGAATTTCGGTCAGTTCGCTGCCCAGGAAGATAGAAATGATGGCGGGCGGCGCTTCGTTGGCCCCGAGGCGGTGGTCGTTGCTGGCGCTCGCCACGCTGATGCGGAGCAGGTCCTGGTGCTCGTCTACCGCCTTGATCACTGCCGAGCAGAAGAACAGGAATTGCAGATTCTTGTCGGGCGTCGCGCCGGGTTCCAGCAGGTTCTCACCCTTGTCGGTGGCCATGCTCCAGTTGCAGTGCTTGCCGCTGCCGTTCACGCCTGCAAAGGGTTTTTCGTGCATCAGGCACACCAGACCGAACTTGCGGGCCGTGTTGCGCAGAATCTGCATGATCAGTTGCTGGTGATCGGCGGCCACGTTGCTGTTTTCGTAGATGGGCGCGATCTCGAACTGGCCGGGGGCCACCTCGTTGTGGCGCGTCTTGACCGGAATGCCCAGCGCGTACATCTGCGTTTCGGCGTCGGTCATAAAGCTCAGCACACGGTCAGGAATCGCACCGAAGTAGTGGTCTTCCAGTTCCTGTCCACGCGGAGGCGTCGCGCCGAACAGCGTGCGGCCGGTCATGACGAGATCGGGGCGGTTGTAAAAGTACTCCTCGGCAATCAGGAAATATTCCTGCTCTGCGCCCAGGCTGCTGCCCACGCGGGTGCCTTCGCTGGCTCCGAACAGGTGCAGGGCGGGGGTCACGGCCTTGTTCAGTGCTTCGGTGGAGCGCAGCAGCGGCGTTTTGTTGTCCAGCGCCTCGCCCGTCCACGACGCGAACACCGTGGGAATACAGAGGGTCGCGCCGTTGGCATGCCGCATCAGGAAGGCGGGGCTGGAGGGGTCCCAGGCGGTGTAGCCACGCGCCTCGAAGGTGGCCCGCAGGCCGCCCGAGGGAAAGGAACTGGCATCGGGTTCGGCCTGAATCAGTTCGTTGCCGCTGAAGGTGGCCATCGCCATGCCGTCTCCGGCAGGAGAAACAAAGGAGTCATGCTTTTCGGCGGTGGATCCGGTCAGGGGCTGGAACCAGTGGGTGTAGTGCGTCGCGCCGCGCTCCATCGCCCACGTTTTCATGGCGAGGGCCACCGTGTCGGCAATGCTGGGGTCCAGAGTTTCGCCGCGTTCCAGCGTGGCCTGAAGGCTCTTGTACACGGGCTTGCTCAGGCGGGCTTTCAGTTGATCCAGCGTCAGCACGTCGCTGCCGAACACCTCGGTTACGATCTGCTGGGGGGTGGCGTCCTGCGTGGGGTCGGTGCGCCAGTTGCGGGCGGCGGAAATCACGTCGTAGTCGTGGTTCATGGTGTCTCCCTGTGGATCGGTGGTCGGCCTGGGGTTGAGGTTCGCTCGGTCTACTGCGTTCGTCCTTGCCTGCGGGTTGCCTGTGGGCCGGATTCTGTGAACTGGGGGCATCCCTGCTTCCCCGGTTCGCCGACGCCTCAGCCCAGCTGATGAACGCCTGACGCTGCCGCCAAGTATAAGAGTGCTTTTGGAAAAGGGTCAACGTGAGACTGTACAAGTTGCACGTCTGGGTTGTACATCTGGCCAATCACAGTGGACAATATGCAGATTGCTCAGCATGTTCTGGTTTTTTGTCCCACCTTGAGCAGACAAGTTGTGTCTGTTCTGGCTTCAGAGGCGGAGGGCGGGCCACGCTCCGCTGCGGCGTACCGCAGAATGACGAAGCTTGAGGCGTTTCACTTGCTCCTGCACTGCTTGCGCTCAGACCCTGCGGCCCGCTACGGTCAGCGCCTACGAACGCTGTTTTCTGGTCGCTTTTAGGTTCTCTACTCTTTGTTTTCCCTGTTTCCCAGCCGGAGGTTTGCCTGCCATGACGCCTGATTCCAACCTACATTCTGTTCCGCCGCCCACCGAAGCCGCTGCCATTCTGGCCGAGATGGACGCAGCAGGGGTCAAGTTTTTGCGGCTCCAGTTCACCGATATTCTGGGGGCCACCAAAAATGTAGAGGTGCCTCAGTCCCAGTTCGAAAAGGCGCTGCGCGGAGACGTGACCTTTGACGGCAGCAGCGTGGAAGGCTTTACGCGCATCGAAGAATCCGACATGTTGCTGCGGCCTGACCTCGGCACCTTTCTGATCTACCCACAGTTTTCGCGGGAAGAAGGCGAACGGGGCAAGGTGGCCCGCCTGATCTGTGATGTCGCGCTTCCTGACGGCACGCCGTTCGAGGGCGATCCGCGCCGGGTGCTGCGGCGGCAGGTGGAGCGGGCGCGCGCCCTGGGCTTTGAAATGTTTGTGGGCACCGAACCCGAATTTTTCCTGTTCGAGCGCACGGCGACGGGTGTGGGCAGCACCGTGACCCATGACCGCGCCGGATACTTTGACCTGGCCCCCATAGATAAGGGCGAGCGCATCCGACGCGAAATCACCAACAAACTGGTGCAGATGGGCTTTGAAATCGAGGCGGCCCACCATGAGGACGCGCCCGGCCAGCACGAAATTGATTTCCGCTACGCGCCTGCCCTTGAAACCGCTGACCGAATCGCCACGTTTAAGTTTGTGGTCAAACGTGTGGCGCTGGAATATGGCCTGCTGGCCAGCTTTCTGCCCAAGCCCCTGCCCGGTGTCAACGGCAGTGGGATGCACTGCCATCTCAGCCTCTTCCGGGACGGTGTGAATACCTTTGCCGACCCAGACGGCGAACACGGTCTGTCCAATACAGCGCGGCAATTTATCGCGGGCCTGCTGGAACATGCAGGCGGCATGACGGCCATCACCAACCCACTCGTCAACAGTTACAAGCGGCTGGTGCCGGGCTACGAAGCCCCTGTGAACATCGCGTGGAGCACCAGCAACCGCAGCGCCCTGATCCGGGTGCCCACCAAACGCGGCAATTCCACCCGCGCCGAACTGAGAATGCCCGACCCCAGCTGCAACCCCTACCTTGCCCTGGCCGCCATGCTGGCCGCCGGGCTGGACGGGATTGCCGAGAAGTTGGAGCCGCCTCCGGCTATCGCCCGCAACATCTACAAGATGACCGTGCGCGAAAAACGCCACCACCGCGTGCGCGAGTTGCCCACCGATCTACGCGAGGCTGTGGACGAACTGGAAAAGGACGAGGTGATTGCCGGAGCGTTGGGCGAGCATGTGATGGATCATTTTGTGGAAGCCAAACGGGCCGAATGGCGGGACTACAGCACCACAATTCATGCCTGGGAGCTTGACCGCTACCTCGATCTGATCTGAAGGCAGGCCGTGTCTCAGGACCGCTGCCAGCCCAGGCTGAAGACCAGGATGGGTGGGCCGTGTCCCCCCACTTTTCCAAGGTGCCTGTTTCACATTGCATCTAATTGCGCCCAAGCTGGATATTTAGGCAACATTTTGCCTCTTACCTGACTATTTTCTGAGTTTTGTTGCGAATGACCGGGGAACCAAATGTGAGCAATGCATTGACTTCCCCTAAACCCGTCTCTAGAATCAAGCCATCTCAACGCAACGCGTATCAGGCCCCGTGTCTGCCACGTACCAGTCCTGGAGGACGCATGAAGAAAACGATCCTGAGCTTGACCGTACTGACCGCCCTTGCCCTCGGCACCGCCAGCGCACAGACCACCATCAAGATCGCCACGCTGTCCCCTCTCTCCGGTGGTCAGAGCGACCTTGGCACCCAGATCCGCAACGGCGCAACGCTGGCCGTCAACGAGTACAAGGCGCAGTTCAAGAAACTGGGCTTCGACCTCTCCCTGACCCCCTACGATGATCAGGCTGATCCTGCTACCGGCACCGCCGCCGCCCGCAAGATCGCCGCCGACCGCCAGATCCTGGCCGTTGTGGGGACGTTTAACAGCGGCGTGGCCATTCCTGCCAGTGCCGCCCTGCTGGCCAGCCACGTGGCGATGATTACCCCCGCCGCCTCGGCCAACCAGGTCACCGACCGTGGCCTGAGCAACATGAACCGCATCGTGGCCCGAGACGGCGCACAGGGTCCCGCTGGCGCCAATTTTATGGTGGACACCCTGAAAGCCAAAAGGGTCTATATCCTGAACGACAAGACCTCCTACGGTGAGGGGCTGGCCACGGAGGTCGAGAAGGTGATGGCCGCCAGGAATGTGAAGGTCGTGGCCAACGAAGGCACCGAGGAGAAGAGCGATTTCTCCAGCATCATCGCCAAGGTCAAGCTGCAAAAGCCCGACGCGATCTACTTCGGCGGCATCTACAACCAGGTGGGCGTGTTCGTCAAGCAGCTGCGCGAAAATGGCGTTACGACCCCTGTGGTGGGTGGCGACGGCCTCGACAGTGCCCAGCTGGCCACCATCGCGGGCAAGGGGGCCAACAACATTTTCTACACCCTGAGCGCCGCGCCCCCAGAATCTTTGCCCGCCGCCAAAACGCTGGCGACCCTGTACCAGAAGACGTTTAAAACCTCGGTCCAGGGCTTCGGCGTCCTGGCCTATGACGCTGCCACAGTGGTGCTGCGGTCCATCCTGACTGCAGCCCGTGCCAATGGGAATAAGGCGCCCACCCGTCTTCAGGTTGAAACGGCCATTCGCAAAGGCACCTTTACGGGCCTGGTATCGGGCGACATCAGCTTCAATAGCATCGGCGACCGCAAAGGCGCAAGCATTTTCTACATGAGCGTTATGGATGGGAAATATAAACTTGTGACCACCACCGTACCCATCAAGCAGTAATCAGCAGTTGCCGGGAGGGCTGACTTCCCGGTTTCTACCTGTATCAGTGGGGCCGGGCTTAATGCTCGGCCCTCAATTTTCGGAGCTGGGCCGCGCCTCAATAGATCAACTTGGTCAACAGTTCGCTAAATGCTCCGAAAATCGAATCTATTTTGCACGAATGAGCGGTCTGCTCGGTCAAACGTTGGGTTTTCTACACAGGCTTGCCCATAATTTCGGTACATGCGCGAAGATCACCTATGCAACCCCGCTTTTCGGCGCGGTACGCTGCTGGATTAAATGATTCATAATGCACACTGTCCAGAGCTTTAATTCGGTTCCCGCAAGGCAGTTGCTGCCATTTCCCCTTGTATGGCCCCCAGATTTGGGTGCGCCTTGATTGAAAAAGGAGTTGAATCCCCTTGGACTTAGCCACACTCTTGCCATTCCTGGTAAATGTGATCGTCGGTGGCCTCGTTCTCGGTTTCGTGTTCGCCTTCTTTGCGCTGGTTTACACCATGGTGTACGGCGTCTTGCAGCTCATCAACTTTGCTCACTCGGAAGTATTTGTAACGGGCGCAGTGGTGGGCTTTGAAGTGTTCCGGATCTTGGCCCCCAACCCCATGAACGGTTACCTGAAGCTGCTGATCGCCCTGCTGTCGGCCATGGTGATCTCGGGCGGCCTGAACGTGCTGATCGAGCGTCTGGCCTACCGCCCTCTGCGCAACGCGCCCAAGCTGGTGCCCCTGATTACCGCCATCGGTGTTTCGCTGATCTTGCAGGATGTGCTGCGCGTTATCGAAGGCTTTCAGGGCCGCTTTGACCTGACCTACACCTTGCCTGACGCCTTCGGGGTCAAGTTCTGTGCAGAGGGAAGCAGTTGCGTGGGCGTGGGCAATTTCCTCAGAACCATCGGCGTCGACCTTCAGGTCAAAGATGTGATTCTGATCGTGGTGGCCCTCATCAGCCTGACTGTGCTGAATTATGTGGTCAACCGGACCCGACTGGGCAAGGCCATTCGCGCCGTTGCTCAGGACCGCGTGACTGCCGGACTGATGGGCATCGATTCCAATCTGATGATCAGCGCCACCTTTCTGATCGGGGGCGCACTGGGCGGCATCAGCGGCGTGCTCTACGGCATGAAGGTCGGTACGCTGAACGCCTACAGCGGCTTCGAACCCGGTTTGGTGGCCTTTACCGCCGCCGTTCTGGGCGGGATCGGGTCTATCCCCGGCGCGGTGCTGGGCGGCCTGCTGATCGGCGTGATCCAGAAACTGGTCAGCGTCATGTCGGTGCTGGGTGATCTGGTGGGCAGCAAAAACCTGGCCACCATTGACGATTCGTATTCCAAGATGGGAGCTTTTGTCGTGCTGGTACTGATTCTGATCTTCAAACCCACCGGTCTGCTCGGGAAGAGCAATACGGAGAAGGTATGACCGCCATTAATCCCGCCCAGCCCAACCGGGCCAAGCCTGCGCCTGACCGGACGATCCTGCTGGTGCTGTTCTTCGTCATCACCAGTGTCCTGCTGCTGGCTTCTCACAATCAGAATGTCCTGAACGGGTCTCTGGGCGGCGTTCTCCGCAACCCTATTCTGGAAGCTGTGGTGGTCTCGCTGTTCCTGGCCAATGTCCTGTTCGCCTACCTCTGGCGGGCCGCGCCGTGGGCCAGAGCCCTGGTCGGCATAGGGAGCCTGCTGCTGGTCTTGCCGATGGCAGGCCGTGAAGACACCAGTTTGCTGGACCTCAGTATTCAGATCATGATTTTCTCGGCGCTGGCACTGGGCCTGAACATCGTGGTGGGCCTGGCTGGCCTGCTCGACTTGGGGTACGTGGCCTTCTTTGCCGTGGGCGCGTACACCTGGGGCATCTTTGCCAGCCCGCGCTTCACGGAACTGC
This sequence comes from Deinococcus sp., assembly GCA_028287665.1. Classification (GTDB taxonomy): domain Bacteria; phylum Deinococcota; class Deinococci; order Deinococcales; family Deinococcaceae; genus Deinococcus. The sequence continues at coordinate 10,687 of JAQBPF010000069.1, forward strand.
TCAAATACGCCAATGAGAATCCGGGGGCGGCAGGCGGTCCCACACTCCTGCTGGGCGTCCTGACCTTGCTCGCAGGGCTCTGCCTCTATGTGCTGCTGCAACGCCGTCAGTTCAATACACGGGCGGCTTGGATCATCACGGTTGCCCTGAGCGCAGCCCTGTTCGCCTGGTTCTGGATTGGACGGGGCATCTTTACGTTGGGTGAGCAGCGTTGGAGCCCCACTGTGCTGTGGCTGATCTTTGTTCCCTTGGTCATCTATCTGGTTTCCCTGGTCGTGAAGCAACAACGGGGCCGCGAAGTTCGGAGCGACCTGCTGGGTGTCAGCCGGATGCTCAGTGCCGTGGGTGGAGTCGTCGGTTTGATGCTGGTGATCCGGAGCATCAACCTGTTCCTTTCTGCCCGTGCTGCGGGCCTTGCTTCGGGTATCGACCCCAATTTCTTCTGGCTGTTCCTGGCGCTCAGCATCATGGCCGCCGCCATCGTGGGTGTGCTGATCGGTCTGCCGGTGCTGAAGCTCAAGGGCGACTATCTGGCCATTATTACGCTGGGCCTCGGTGAAGTGATCCGGGTGCTCGCCAACAACCTCGATCTGTATACCGCTGGCTCGCAGGGCATCACACCCATCAAGAGCGCGGCGGTGCCGTGGTTCAACTCTCTGGCCGGGTTGCTCGGTTTCAGCGAGGATCAGTATTACCTGCTGTTCCTGTACGTGCTGGTCCTGGTGGTCGTCGGTATCATCTTGCTGGTCAACGTGCGCCTCGACCGCAGCCGCATTGGCCGTGCCTGGATCGCCATCCGCGACGATGAAGTGGCCGCTCAGGCCATGGGCGTGCCGCTGGTGCAGACCAAGTTGATCGCCTTTGCGACGGGAGCCAGCTTTGCAGGCGTCATGGGCATGATCTTTGCTGCCAAGCAGACCTTCATCAGCCCCGAAAGTTTCAACCTGTTCCAGAGTATCGGCGTGCTGAGCATGGTCATCCTGGGCGGCATGGGATCGTTCCCCGGCGTCATCTTGGGGGCCACCGTGGTCACGCTGCTCAACCTCCGTATCCTGCCCGGACTGGGAGAAGCCACGGCCAACATTCCCTGGATTCCGCAGCAGGTCAACCCCGGCCAGTTGCAGCGCCTTGTGTTCGGCGTCATTCTGGTGACCATCATGTTGCTGCGCCCCGAAGGCCTCCTGCCCAACAAACGGCGCGTGCTGGAACTGCACCACGACGAGAATCAGGAAGACGACAGCGCACAAGGCAATGCGGGCGCACTGGGCACGGGCCAGAGCCTGGGCAATACAGGCGACGTGTACAGCCCCGGCAAGGCTCCCATCAAGGAAAATGACCGTTCAGGAGGTGCCAAGTGACGGCTCCACTTTCCAAGCCCAAACCCATTTCCAGCAGCAATATTCTGGAAGTCGAGAATGTGACCAAGATTTTCGGTGGTCTGTCGGCTGTAAACGACGTGACCATGAACATCCCAGACCGCTCCATCATCAGTGTGATCGGGCCGAACGGGGCAGGCAAAACCACCTTCTTCAACATGATCACGGGGATTTACACGCCCACCAAAGGCACCATTCGGTTGGCAGGGCGCGAAATGGTGGGCCTGCGCCCCGATCAGGTCGTAGAGGCTGGAATCGCCCGCACCTTTCAGAACATCCGGCTGTTTTCCACGATGTCCAGTGAGGAAAACATCATGGTGGGCCGTCATGTGCGCCTCAAGAGCACCTTTATTGACGCCGTGCTGCATACCAAACGGTTTCACCAGTCGGAAGCTGAGGCCAGAGAAGCCGCCCGCGTGATGCTGGATTTCGTGGGCCTGAGCAAGTGGCGCAACGAACTGGCGACCAATCTGCCCTACGGCGACCAGCGCAAGCTCGAAATCGCCCGTGCACTGGCCACCACACCCAAACTGGTGCTGCTGGACGAACCCGCCGCCGGAATGAACCCCCGCGAAACCGAAGACCTGAAGGCCCTGATTCGGCGCATCCGTGACGATCTGGGTGTGACCGTGTGCCTGATTGAGCACGATATGCGCCTCGTGATGACCTTATCCGAGTACATTACCGTGCTGGATTACGGCTCCAAGATCAGCGAGGGCCTACCCCATCAGGTCCGCAACGACCCCCGCGTGATGGAAGCGTACCTCGGGCGCGGCGCGGCGGCGGGCGAATACGGCAAGGAGGCCACCCCTAATGCCTGAAGCAGCCACCTTACACAAGACCCCAACGACCACAGAAATGTTGGCCCTGACCGACGTTCATACCTACTACGGCCATATTCACGCCCTCAAGGGCATCACCATGACCGTCAACGAGGGCGAAATCGTGGCCCTCATCGGCGGCAACGGGGCAGGGAAAACAACCACGCTCCGCACCGTCAGCGGCATGATGAAACCCAAGCACGGCACCCTGGTCTATCAGGGCCAGAACGCCGCCGGAATTCCCGCCCACATCATCATGGGACGCGGCATGAGTCATGTGCCGGAAGGTCGCCGGATTTTCCCACAGCTGTCTGTGCGTGAAAACCTGGAAGTGGGTGCGTACACCGTGACCGACCGCGCCCTGATCGAAAAGCGGATTCAGGAAGGCTTCGAATTCTTCCCCCGCCTCAAAGAACGTGAGCATCAGTTGGGCGGCACCATGTCGGGCGGCGAACAGCAGATGCTGGCCATTGCCCGCGCCCTGATGGTGAACCCCAAGCTGCTGCTGCTGGACGAACCCAGCATGGGCCTGTCGCCGCTGTTCGTGGAAGCCATCTTCGACATTATCGTGAAGCTGAACCGCGAGCGTGGCATGACCATTTTGCTGGTGGAGCAGAACGCCAATATGGCCCTGGAAGTGGCCCACCGCGCCTACGTGATGCAGACCGGCGAGATCAAGCTGAGCGGCAAGGCCAGCGATATCGCGCAGGATGAGAGCGTGCGGAAAGCGTACCTGGGCGACGAATAGAGTCAGACAAACGATGAAAACAGAGGGGGCCGGGGCATATGCTTCGGCCTTCTTCTTTGGGCTTGGCGTGTTGTCCCCG
>JAQBPF010000102.1 GCA_028287665.1 Deinococcus sp.
GAAACAGAAACTCGGAGAGCTGAAAAATCACTGGCTGACCTCGCCTGCATCTGACACTGCTGGGGCCAGGAATTCGGCGGCGAGGCGGGCGGCGTCCTGCAAGACCGAGGCGTAGGTATGCTCGCCCGGAGTGCAGCGGCCCAGCGCCCACACCCGGTCTCGGCGGCGAATGCGGAAGCTGTCCAGTTCACTGGGGGCCGGGGTAAAAAAGCGCACGTCGTAGGTCGGCGCACCGTCTACGCCAGCGGCGGTGGCCTCGCTGCCGATCAGGAAAATGCCTGCGCGGGCCAGATCGTCGGCCAGGAAATCGTAGGCCACTTCCGACAGCCGCCCCGCCTCTTCCATCGTGTCGCCGATCAGCAGGCGGGCCTTCAGGAACGCGCCCACCGCCAGCACCACGTCGCGGGCGTGCAGTTGCGGGCCTTCCCAAGTCGAGATGACGACCTCAGATTCTTCTTCATCCAGCGCGGTCACGGTGCTTTGCAGCAGGTGAATGCCCGCCGTGCCCTCTATTTCGGCCTTCAGGTGGCGGTGAAAGGCCCAGCCGTCCTGCTCCGGGGCAATGCGGGCGGCCACCTGCCCGAACACGCTCCCGGCGGGAAAGTCGGCCCCGGCGATGGTGGGCGCGTACAGGTTGCCCAGATGATCGAGGGCCTGCGAGACCAGCAGCACGTCCTGGCCTGCCCGCGCCAGGCGCCACGCCAGTTCGGTGCCCGCCAGACCCGCGCCGATCACGGCCACGTCGTACACATGCCCCGGCTGCGGCTGGCTGCGGGGCGGAGTGCCGTGTTGAGAAAAGGAACCGAACATCAGTCGTGCAGTCTAGCAAGCGGCAGGCTGCTTTACCCTGAACCTGTGCCCCTGCCCATCTTCGCCCCCGGTAGTTTCAACAACGGCTATGCCTACCGCGACCACATCGGCGCGGCGGGGCAGGGCCAAACCGTGCTGGCTTACCTGACCCAGCGCTACCACCATTCGGATGCGGCCACCTGGGCGGCGCGACTGGCAGCGGGCGAGGTGATGCTGGACGGACAGACCGCCCACGGAACAGAACGGCTGCGGCAGGGGCAAACGCTGATCTGGCAGCGCCCGCCTTGGCATGAAGACGCCGCACCCCTCCAGTTTGAAGTGATGTACGAGGACGAATCGTTGCTGGCCCTGTCCAAACCATCGGGGCTGCCCACCTTGCCGGGGGGCGGATTTCTGGAACATACGCTGCTGACGCAGGTGCGAAAGCAGTTTCCGGAAGCCACACCTCTGCACCGGTTGGGGCGGGGCACATCGGGGCTGGTGCTGTGTTCGCGTACACGGGCGGCGGCATCGGGCGTGCTGCGCGGCTGGCGCGAGCATGAGGTTCAGAAGACCTACCGGGCACTGGCTTCAGGCCTGGCCGAACAGGACAGCTTCCGCATCAGCACGCCGATTGGCCCCGTGCCGCATCCGCTGTTGGGCAGCGTATATGCCGCAAGTGCGGAGGGCAAACCGTCGCTGAGTGTGGCGCGGGTGCTGGAGCGGCGGGCAGATTCCACTCTGTTTGAAGTCGATCTTCACACGGGCCGCCCGCACCAGATTCGTATTCACCTCGCCAGCATCGGGCTTCCGCTAGTGGGCGATCCGCTGTATGGGCCGGATGGCCTGCCTCTCCCCCACTTGCCCGGACTGCCGGGAGACCTGGGGTACTGGCTGCATTCGGCGCGGCTGGCCTTTGCTCATCCGGTCGGCGGGGCGTGGTTGGAACTGAGTGCGCCCGCTCCAATGATCCTCCAGAGCGGGCGCGAGTCTTCTTGAAGTTGTGGTTGTCCTACGCTTCCGGCTGATCGCGCTTGGGCTTGGGCGCGGGGGCGTCGGGCAAGCGCTTCAGTTCGCTGGCAGGAATGCCCAGCAACATGCCCTGATCGGTGTGTACATCCACCGTGCCGGACAGGGGGTGCAGCTTGGTCACTTTGCCGCACGCGCCGCTGCCCTCATGACACACTTTGGCGTTCTTGCGGGGCAGATCTTTGAGCAGATCTACATACTGCGTGTGCTCGAATTGCAGGCAGCACAGCAGGCGTCCACAGGGGCCGCTCAGTTTTTCTGGGTTCAGGGGCAACTGCTGGTCGCGGGCCATGCGGATACTGACGGGGGCAAAGTCTTGCAGGTGCGTGCTGGAGCAGTTTTCGCGGCCACAGGCACCCAGCGTGCCAATCATCTGCGCCTGCTCACGCGGGCCGATGGCGGCAAAGTTGACGCGGGCGCGGGTGTGGTTCCGCAACTCCCCGATCAGGCTGCTGAGTTCGATGCGGTCCTCGGCGCTATAGCTGACAGTCACGAGGCTTTCGTCCAGCGTGAATTCCACCGCCACCAGCTTTACGGGCAGCTGACGCTCACGGGCGCGGGCACGCAGCAACCATTTCAGGTCTTCACCCTGGCGGTGCAGGTCTTCCCAACGGGCCACATCTTCGGGCGTGGCGGCACGCAGCACCGCGCCGTAGCGGCCATGCGGATCAGGTGCAGTGGCCTCACCACGCACTTTGGCCACTTCTGGGCCGCGTTTGCCCTGCACCACGACCCGCGTGCCCACCGGGTAGGGCTGCTCGCTGAGCATGGCGTGAAGCCGGGGGCTACGCTCGAATCGGATGGGAAGGACGACCACGCCACGCACAATGTCACGTGCGG
>JAQBPF010000103.1 GCA_028287665.1 Deinococcus sp.
GCTGAACGCTGACGCGGCCACGCCGACCCTGACCTTTGCCCTGCCGCAGCCGGGGGCCGGAACCCTGTCTTACCTCACCCGCGCCCTCAGTTGGTCACCGCGCTACACGCTGAATACCGTGGGGAAGGGAGCGGCGGCCAGAGCCGATCTGAGTGCGCTGGCCGATATTCGCAACGGTACGGATCAGGCGGTTCAGGCTCCGGTGGCCGAACTGTTTGCTGGAGACGTGCGGCTGGGCCAATCTCAGCCGTCTTTTGATTCTTACGATCTTCGGGGAAACGCTGGTTCTGTCGGTTCGGGCGCGGGCAATATCGTTTCTCAGGGTGAACTGGGCGGCCTCTACCGTTTTGCCCTGACCCGACCGCTGACATTGCCTGCCAAGAGCACGGTCACGCTGCCATTTCTGAAGCCTGCTCTGACCCTTTTTCAGCCCTTTTCCCGCCTCAATACGGGCTTTCAACCCAACGATACTGAAGGCACCCTGCAACGCGCCTACCGCCTGAAGGCCGATCAACGTCTGCCCGCTGGTGTGGTCAGCGTGCTGGAGGAAGACCGCCTGACGGGGCAGGCCAGTATCAGCGAATTGGCGAAAGACACGGAATTTATTCTGGAACTGGGTGCAGACCCAGATGTGCGCTACACCCGCACGGTGCTTCTTCAGACCGTGCAGCGCGGCCTGTTGAGTGGGCGCAGCCGCACCTACCGCGTGACCTACACCCTAAGGAACGAGCAAGCCCAGCCCAGGCGGGCCGAAGTGCGCGAAGGAGTGTACGGCTCTCAGGTCGTGCTTGACGGCAAAACTGCAACGGGTTCGGCCACCGCTTTGCTTGTCTTCGACCTGCCCGCCGGAGGAAGTCTGTCTAAGTCGTACACCGTGGAATTGCCGCAGTAGAGGCAGGGCCTTGTGGGTGGTCGCTGGGAAGGGCCTGCTGGCCGAAGAATCCGGAGAATTGGCGAGAAGAGGAACGTGGAGAGGGCCGTCGTAAAGATTCGGGGCCACCTGCTCTGATCCTCCCTTCATTTATGTTGCTCGCATTCCCGTTGCAGCGGGGGTAAGCCGACACGTATAACGCTGAATTTTACCGCGTCAGACGTTGTTCGGAACCTTCGCCCTATGAATCTGTCGCCCGTCTGACTGCCTCTCTCACATCTCATATTCGGGGCGGCGTAAGGATAAGACTATGAAACCCAATCTGCCCTACAGTCTGATGATGGCACTGGCTCTCGCAACAGGCTCGGCTTCCGCCGCCGATCTCCGCATCTATCCCAGCTTTTCGGAAGTGCGCGAAACGGTGAAGGCCACCGGAACCACGCTCAGTGTGAATCTCCCGCAGGAAACCTGGAACAGCGTGATTCCCGGCTCGCTGGACCTGGACGGCGTGGCGTTTTCCAGCGCCGTGCAGAAGCAGGAAGCCAACTGGCTCACCAGTCTGGAAGGCAAACCCGTGTTTTTGCGGACGGGCGACAAGATCGAAACGGTGACGTTGATTCGCGCCCGCGACCTGCTGATCAGGGACGCGCAGGGCCGTTACCGCAATGTGGCCTACAGCGACCTCAGCTTCACCGATCTGCCCCCGCTGAATCCGCAGTCGCCCACGCAAACGCTGACCTACACGGTTCCCAGCGGCGCAACCGGAACGCTGAGCTACCTCACGCGGGCCGTCACCTGGTCGCCGCGTTTTACCCTGAAAGCCAGCAGTGCGGGGGCGCAACTCTCGGCATTGGCCGATATTCGCAACGGCACCGAGTTGCCCTACAACGTACAGAACACCGAACTGTACGCCGGAGACGTGGAAGTGCAGGAAGGCCAGCCGATGCCCGCCCCTGCGCCGATGATGCGTGCCGAAGCTGCTTCCGCAGATTTCGCCGCTCCCAAGATCAACACCGTGGGCGAAGTGCGCGGCCTGACCCGCTACGACCTGTCTGCGCCGTTTACCCTACCTGCCAGCAGCATGGTCACCCTGCCGTTCCTGACGCCCAAACTGACCAGCTTTGAGCGGTACGTGGGCCTGAATACCTATTTCAACACCGAAACCAGCAAGGGCACCATGAGCCGTTTTTACCGCTTCAAGGCCGATGAACGCCTCCCCAGCGGTAGCCTGACCGTGCGCGAGGATGGCCGCATCGTGGGACAGACCACCATCCCCGAAACGGGCAAGGGTGCAGACGTGCAATTTAGCCTCGGCAACGACCCCGACGTGCGCTACACCCGCAGCGTGGAAACTCAGAACCAGCAAAAAGACAGCAAAGGCAACGTGACCCGCACCACCTACCGCGTGACCTACGCCTTTGAAAGCAGCAAAGACCGCGTGATCCGTGCCGAGGTGACCGAACGCGCTGGGGGCCGCCGAATCATCATCGACACTGCCCCAGCCGTGCAGAATCAGGGTGTGGCGAACCTGAGGGTTGATGTGCCCGCGAATGGGAAGGCCAGCAAGAGCTTCGTGCTGGTGATCGATAATTCTTAATCGGTCAGTGGTGAGTAGTTAGTGGGAAGGGCGCAACACCATTAGCTTTCAAGTTCCTGTTCAATCTAGACAAAAGGGCCGTCAAATCTGACTGGCCCTTTTGCTTTTCCCACTGACCACTCACTGCCCCTAAACAATACCCTCCAAATACTCCCGCGCATCCGCCTTGACGGGCATAAAATAGACGTGCTGGGCGCGTTCTCTGGCAAATTGCAGAGCGGCGGCGGCAAAAGTACGGTTCCAATCAAGTGTCGGTTCAAAGCTGCGGGGAAAGACGGCATGGTTTCTGGCCCGCCAGTAGTTCAGGGTCTGCTCGGTGGTCACGGTGGTCGCGCCCCACCACACGTCCGAACCTTCGGGCATCAGGTCGGCGTAGGCATCCATCAGGCGCAGGTCGAAAAAAGGTTGAGTAAAAAAGCCCACCGCGCCCGCGTCCAGCTTGCGCTCCAGGTAATCGCGCTCGCGGGCAAAACTCTGGCGGTAGGGGTCAAGGCCCGCATACACCCGAATGTCTGGCAAGTCGCGCCGGAAACGGCGAATCACGTCTACAGCGTCCACGTCATACACTTTGGCGCTCATATCGGCAGGCGCGTCTCCAGTGATGATCAGCACTTCGGTGATGCCGTGCGTAGCAAGTGTCTCCAGCATCGGCAACGGCTCACGCGGGTTGATGTCCACCGCCCGGATATGCGGAATGGCCCGGTGATGGGGCCGCGCCATCGCACAGCCCGTCCAAGAGCGGGTGGAAAAGCGGGGAAAATCGGGAATATTGATGGTGTCGATGCCCGGCAGATGCTCCCGCACCATCTCCAGTTCGGCCCGCAGGCCAGAGCGGGAACGGGGCACGAGTTCGATGGAGACGCGGGTTGCGGGTAGGGCTTGTGTCACTGTGCGCCGCCCGCTGAAGAGATCGGTCTAAGGGTCAAAGGGTCTAAGGGACTAAGCACCCCCACCGCCTTGTCTTCAGCCGTGCTTAGACTCTTAGACCCTTGACCCTTAGACGCCGTGCCCACCGGGTCATACGCCAAAATCGGCCCCAGCCAACGCTCGGCTTCTTCCACGGGCCAGCCTTTGCGCCCTGCATAGTCCTCAATCTGGTCGCGGCCAATTCGGCCCACCGCAAAGTAGCGGGCGTCAGGATGTCCGAAATACACGCCGGACACGGCAGCGGCGGGCCACATCGCGCAGGATTCCGTGAGCGTCAGGCCCACTTCTTCGGCGTTCAGCAGGGCAAACAGGGTGCGTTTTTCGGTGTGGTCGGGCTGGGCCGGGTAGCCGGGGGCGGGGCGAATGCCGTTGTAGCGTTCGCGGATCAAGTCCATGTTGTCCAGCGCCTCATCGGCAGCGTAGCCCCAGTAGTCCATTCGCACATCGCGGTGTAGTTTCTCGGCAAAAGCTTCGGCCAAGCGGTCTGCCAGAGCTTTCACCAGAATGGAGTTGTAGTCGTCGTGCGCGGCCTCGAACGCCTTCGCCAGTTCCTCTGCTCCGTGAATGGCGACGGCAAAGGCTCCGATATGGTCGCCGTGCGGGGCGATGTAGTCGGCCAGAGCGGTGTTGGGCGTGGTCTGGTCGCGTTGCTGGCGCAGGGTGTGCAGCCGGGTCAGGTGGGCCAGAGGGGTTCGCCCCGCCGCCACCTCATGGGTGTGATGATCCAGAGAATCCGCGTGCTGCTCGGCCTCGATCAGGATATCGTCGCCGTCGCGTTCGGCAGGCCACAGCCCGATCACGCCGCGTGCTGTCAGCAGGTTTTCGTCTATCACGCGCCTCAAGAGCGCCTGAGCATCGGCAAACAGCGAGCGGGCTTCTGCGCCGCGCAGGGGGTCGGTCAGGATGTTGGGGTAGATGCCCTTCATTTCCCACGCGATAAAGAAGGGCGTCCAGTCGATGTAATCCAGCAGGCCGCTGATGGGCTGCTCGATGATCTGGCGTCCGGGCTGGCGCGGTGCGGGTGGCAGGGCGGGGGAGAGCCGGGGGGCACGTTCGCGGGCCGTATCGATGGGAATCAGGCGCACCTGACGGTCTCCGTGCCGCTCGCGCAGGGCGTCGTACTCGGCCCGGATGCGGTCTTGCACGGCCACCGGGTCGGCCAACAGGTCGGCAGTCACGGTGACGGCGCGGCTGGCGTCCAGCACATGCACCACTGGCCCGCCGTAAGCGGGGTCGATCTTCACGGCGGTATGCGCCCGGCTGGTGGTGGCTCCGCCGATCAGCAGCGGCTGGGTCATGCCCCGGCGCGTCATCTCGCGGGCCACCGTCACCATTTCATCGAGGCTGGGCGTAATCAGCCCGCTGAGGCCGATCACGTCTACCCCCAGCCGCACTGCTTCGTCCAGCACGCGCTCGGTGGGCACCATCACGCCCAGATCGATGACCTGATAGCCGTTGCAGGCCAGCACCACCCCAACGATATTTTTGCCGATGTCGTGAACGTCGCCCTTCACGGTGGCCAGCAGCACCTTGCCCTTGCCGCCCGCCTCCTGTTTCTCGGCTTCCATGTACGGCGTCAGGTGGGCCACC
>JAQBPF010000104.1 GCA_028287665.1 Deinococcus sp.
GCCGGGCCTTGCGCCAGTGGCCCGCCGCCCGCCCGCAGCCCGATGTAGGCGCTCTGCAGGGTCGTGGAAAAGCTCTTGACCTCGCTCAGCACGGGCGGGAACACGCTTTCCACGGCTTCCAGCAGGCTCATGCCCCGGTCGTGTATATAGCCCATCAGCACGCGGTTCAAATCCTGGCTGTCTCTGCCGCCTGTGAGGTGCAGGCCCAGTTGCGTTCCTTCTTTCCGCAGACGGTCAATGGTGTTGATTTCGCCGTTGTGGGCCAACAGACTGAACGGCTGCACCTGTTCGAAGGTAGAGAGCGTGTTGGTGGAATAGCGGTTGTGGCCGATGGTGACCACCGACATGAAGTCGGGCTTGGACAGTTCGGGGTAGTAGCGGGGCAGGAGTTCGGCGCTGCCGCGCACCTTGTACACCACGGCGTTGGTGGCGAGGCTGACCACATGCACGGGGTATTTCTGTTCCAGCTCCAGCGCCAGATTGAACAGCTGTGAGTCGCGCTCGTGGCGGGTTTCGCCCTTCACCATGCCCGCGATCTGTACAAACTGAGGCTCGGTCAGGCGGGCAATCGGCCCCAGCGCGTGCGAATAGACCTGTCCCTGACGTTCCAGCGAGACCGTGACGCCGTAGCGGCTGGCGGCCACCCGCAGCGCGTCCAGCAGTTCGCGGGTGCTCTGGCCCTGCGGCACAAAAAAGTGGCCCACGAAAAAGTTGGGGGAGTCTACATCGGCCACATTCTGGCGGCCTTCTTCCATGTAGCGCTTCCACACCAGGCGCGGAATATCGGTCTGAATGCCTGCGCCGTCGCCCTCGCCGCGCACTTCGCCGCTGCGGTGGGCCATGTGCGCCAGTTCTTCCAGTGCCCGCACCACGTTGCCGTGCGACGCCTCACCCGTTTTGCGAATCTTGCAGAGAATCCCGCAGGCATCGTGCCCGATCTCATCGAAATTGCCGGGGAACATCGGTTCCAGCCGGGTGCGCTCGGACTGGCGGTACAGGCTATCGCCCGGTTGGTAGAAGGGTCGGTCAGAGTGAGATGGGTTGGTCATGGGCATCCTCCGGAGAAACTGAAACGGGCTGAGATCTGGTGCAAGTGCGGCTTCGTGTCCGGTAGACACCAACAAGGTGCAAACGGCGCGAAATTATTCATGTAATGGCATAAATCAGCGGCGCCAGCTGCGGGCCTGTCCAGATAGAATGCCGCGCCTGTCCAGATACGGGGGGTCACTTGTCCAGTCACAGACCTTCATGAATCTGCGGTCTGAAAGGAAAGTGTCCACCCGTGTTCTCGTCCATTCCACAAGCTATTTTGCCGGATCTTCATTCAACTGAAAGGGGTGGGGCATACGGGGAAAGCCCAGTTTGGCCCTATTGGTCTAGTCCTCTGCCTGTATTCAGGGCGTGCATATAAACTCTTTTCTGGTGGTCCTCAGGGCAGACCGCTTCAGGGACTGGTCGGGCCAGAGTCAATTCAGCAATGTGGTGACGGCAGAGTTGTTCATGCGGCTCTCACTGGAGAACCAGCGGAAAAAGGCGTCCACCACGGCCGGGTCGAGTTGTTGGCCCCGCTGTTTCTTCAGTTCCAGCAGCGCCGCCTGTTCTGTCCACGCGCCCCGGTGTGGCCGCACACTGATCAGGGCGTCGTAAAAATCGGCCACAGCAAAAATCCGTGCCAGCAGAGGAATATCTTCTCCGTACAGCCCACTCGGGTAGCCCTGGCCATTCCAGTGCTCGTGGTGAGACCGCACGATGTCCAGGGTACCGGGCAGCACGCCGGGAAAATGAGCGGCCAGAGTGACGCCCAAGGAGGTGTGGGTCTGCATCACTGTCTGCTCGGCGGCATCGAGGCGGCCAGGTTTCAGCAGCACCTCGTCTGGAATCTGCAATTTGCCCAGATCGTGCAGGTAAGCCCCCTGCCGCAGCGCCGCCACCTGTTGGGCGTTCAGATTGAGCCAGTGGCCCAGAGCGGTGGCAAGTTCCACCACCCGGCGCGTGTGGCCCTGCGCCTCGCCGCCCCGCGTCTCCATGGCCAGCCCCAGCACCAGCAGCGCCCCTTCCTGTGCCAGCTGGGTCTGATGGCGCTGCTGGTACGTGGACAACATGGCGGCGGCCCACAGCTTAAATTCCTCGGCCATGACCAGCGACTCTGCGGTAAAGGCGTGAGGGTCGTGCAGGCTGTCCAGGTTCAGTTCAGCAAACACCTGACCGCCCACCAGAATCGGCAGCAGCAGATTGGCCTGCAAGTCCTGCGAGTGGCCCAGCAGATCGCTGAGATCAGGAGAACTGCCTGCCAACTCCAGGCGGCGCTGCCGGAGGGTCTGACCCGCCAGGATTCGGGGCCGCCCCTCTCTGTGGCTTGCCGGGTCGCCGTGCCAGATCTGCATATTGGGAGCCGGATACATGAAGCCCAACAATTCTGGACTGAAGCCCACCTGCGCCCGGATAAACGAGACGTCGCCCTGACGCACCGACAGGCTGGCTGCCTCTGCCCCCGGCACGCACAAAATGGCAGCTTCCAGCAGGCCCTGGAGATCGGGCACGGTGCCGCCCTGATGCGCCAGAAACCGCAGCAGCGAGCGGAAGGTATCTACGGCGGGCGAGGCGGCATTGAGTGTCGGCTGAATCAGCGGCAGCAAGGGGGGCCGCCAGGCCACAGCCAGCCGGTTTCGCCCCGCGTTTTTGGCGGTATAGAGCAGATCGTCGGCTTTCTGAAACGCGGAGGGGCCGTCTGGAACCAGGCCGCCCGACAGCGTGATCGTGCGGTCCAGTCCGTCCGGCTGCGCGGCATGAAACCGCTCGGTGAGCAGGTAGGCGACAGCCTGATGGGTAGTGTGCACAAAGGCCTCGACCTGAGACTCCGTGCCCTCGAGCCGGAGGGCGAATTCCTCACCGCCGACCCGGTAGGCATGGGCGATTTTGAGTCCACTGCCCTGCACATGCATCAGCAGCAGGTGGCCAAAGTCGCGCAGCACCTCGTCTCCAGCCAGGTGCCCAAAGCGGTCGTTCAGTGACTTGAAATGGTCTATATCCAGCAAAAGAAGATAGCGGTCAGGGCCAAATTCGTCGGGCTGGTCGGTTTCGAAGGCGTAGCGGTTGAGCAGGCCGGTCAGGGCGTCGCGGGTTGCCAGGACCTGAAAGGTTCGGGCGTTCCGGAAGGCCCGGCGCATCAGGAACACGGTGATGGCCCACAGGGTAAATCCCAGCACACTGAGGCCCAGTTGCAGCACGAAGTTGGCGAGGGCCACGCCCGACCAGAACTCTAGGCCCCAGTGCACCATGTTAAAAACGATGCTACTGGGAAAAAAGATCAGCAATCCCAGATAGATGTAGGCCCGTACACTCGTCCCAACCCAACTGGTGGCATGAAGGTCGGGTACAGCAGGCGCAGCCTCCAGATCGGCCATAGGTGTGTAGGTGTCTTGCAGCATCCGCAGAGCAGGCAAGTGCAGGTACACTCCCCAGCGCAACAACCCCCCCACGCTCATGACCATCCCCATGTGAAACAGCTTCGGCGTCGTATAGTCGTCGCCGAGCAAGATGGTATAGGCAGAGACGACGAGGGCCAGGGCCAGGGCGCGGCTCGTTCCAGCAAAGTACGCGGCGATACCCAGAGGCACACCCCAGAAGTTGAGATACACCCCCGAAGACAATTCGTAAGGATGGGCGAAGAAGGTCAGGCTGGCGACTCCATACGTCACGATTCGCAGAAAGATGCTGGTAAAGGAGCTTGGCTGCGTGAATGTGAATCCTATGACCAGCGCAAACATGGCGAAAAAGGCCATATTGGACAACAGTCCATCTACCCCAACCTTCATGATCTCATCCATCTGCGCCCTATCTTGCCGCAAATACAGCGGATTGTGAAGGACTAGGCTCCAAACATTTATATGATGCTTTTCTGACTATTCGGACATTTTATATGACTAACCGTCTTGTTGACTACTTCTTGCTTGCCCAGACCAAAGGTCAGCCTCTCAACAGAGCAGTATTTGCCTCCACGCCGTAGATGAGATTAAACTGAACTTATATTCACAAAGCGGAGTGAACTTTTGGGGTGCTTAAGCCTGGTCAGTGCCCTCGCTGCACGTTCAGCCTTCCCCCAGGGGTGCCCCCAGCACCCACCACCAATTCCTGAAGGAAGTGACCTATACAGTGGAAACCTTGCGCGTCTCTGGCAAATCTCGCCCCAATGCGGTGGCTGGCGCTATCGCCGCTCTGCTGCGAACTGAAGGCCAACTGGAAGTGCAGGCCATCGGTCCCGCCGCCGTCAATCAGGCGGTCAAGGCATTGGCCATTGCCCGCGGCTATCTGGAAGGCGACCGCCTTGACCTGACGGCTCAGCCCGCCTTTGTCAAACTGGACCTGGAATCTGAGGAGCGCACAGCCCTGAAATTTATGGTCCGGGCACTCAAGCCTGCGCTGAACCCGGCCCTGAACACTGTGCGTTGAGTCGCCACTCTTCAGGCGTCTCGACTCCAGGCTTGCTTAACCCTGGGCACTGCCTGTCTCATAAAACTTGAGTGCTCTAGACTAAGATAACTGTGGAGGAACTTCCTACATGGACTTCTTGTTTGGCCCCTACAGCTCACTGATCCTGCTGATTTTCGTGGCTTCCTTATTTATTCAGGGGTACCTGAGCCGCACCTACGGCAAATGGAGCCGGGTTGCCAACCCCCGCCAACTCACGGGCGCACAGGTGGCCCGCCTGATGCTGGATGACAACGGCCTGCATCACATCCCCGTGAACGCCGTGCCGGGGCAACTGAGCGACCACTACGACCCGGTACGCAAGACGGTGAATCTGTCTCAGGGCAACTACGCCGTGCCCAGCATCAGCGCCATGGCCGTCGCCGCACACGAGGTCGGGCACGCCGTTCAGGACAAGGTGCGGATGCCTGCGTTGGTGTTGCGGGGGAGGCTCGCTGTACCTTTAAGCCTCGGCATGAATCTGGCTCCGCTGTTGCTGCTGGCAGGCGTGTTTTTGCAACTCACGGGCCTGATCTGGGTGGGCGTGTTGCTGTTCGGTGCGGCTCTGTTGTTCCATCTGATCACACTGCCCGTCGAATTTGATGCCAGCCGCCGAGCGCTGGCCTACCTGGATCAGCGCGGCCTGAACGGTGGCCCTGAAACTGCCAACGGTGCACGCACGGTACTGACCGCCGCCGCCCTGACCTATGTAGCAGGGTTTGCCATGGCCCTGGCGCAACTGCTGAACGTGCTGGGAATCGCCCGCAGTCAGAGCGACTGATCGCCTTGTGGTGCAGAGGGTGTGGGATGTGGGCGCGTGCCTGCATCCCCATTCTTATAGGCGTTGCTCCTGTAGACGCTGCTCTTGTAGACGCTGCTCTTGTAGGTACTGGTCTTGTGGGTACTAGTCTCGCAGCTACTGCCGCCTGAACCCAGCATACTGGTCGCCATGCAGCAGTTCGTCTATGTGCTGGAAGTGGTGCGCGGCAGTGGATACATTCGGGCACATTTTGCCCAGACGGCGGGGGCGGCGCAGCGCAGGGCCAGCAGGTCTGTGGCGGGTGGCGTCTGGGTCGAAACGGGTGAGGCGGGCCAACCGCTCCGCCTGCTGGACGGCCAGCGGGAATTGGCGCGGGTGGTTCGGGAAACGGTGGATTACGGCTGAACGAGTGCGCTGATTGCCGTCGACCTTCCTGAAACGCAGCACCCTTGGCCCCTGCCCGCCTAAACGTGATTCCCTCTGCCACGCACCTCAACCCCTATTCTGACCCCCTATGCGCGTTGTTCTGAAGTTGGGTACGAGTGTCTTGACCGCCGGGGGAGACCGGATTCACGCGCCCCGGATCGTGGATCTGATGCGGGGCATGGTGGCGGTGCGGGCGGCGGGCCATGAGGTAGTGCTGGTCACGTCGGGCGCGGTCATCGCTGGCTGGGAGGCGCTGAATTTTCCGCCGCGCGACCGGACGCTGGACGAAAAGCAGTTGCTGGCCGCCGTCGGACAGGGCCGCCTGATGCACACCTACGCCCAGATCGCTGATCTGTACGGCGTTCCGGTGGCCCAGGTCTTGCTGACCGCCGACGAT
Source organism: Deinococcus sp. (assembly GCA_028287665.1). Lineage (GTDB taxonomy): Bacteria > Deinococcota > Deinococci > Deinococcales > Deinococcaceae > Deinococcus. Next base: position 6,051 of record JAQBPF010000104.1, read on the forward strand.
TTCCGTGACCGCACACGCTACCTGAACGCCCGAACCACGCTGGACGCCTGCCTCTCGCGTGGCGTGCTGCCGATCATCAACGAGAACGATACGGTGGCTACGGGGCAACTGAAAGTGGGCGACAACGACACTCTTTCGGCGTTTGTGGCCAACCTGACCGAAGCCGACCTGCTGGTGATCCTGACCGACGCCCCCGGCCTGTATACCGCCGACCCACGCACCCACCCCGGCGCCACCCTGATCCCGCTCGTGGAGCGCGTGACCCCCGACATCTGGGCTTTGGCCGGAGGCGTGGGCAGCCACCGGGGCACAGGCGGGATGCACACCAAAATTCAGGCCGCCGAAATTGCCACCCGCGCCGGAACGCCCGTCGTCATCGCGCCCGGTGATGCTCCCGACGCCCTGACCCGCATTGTGGGCGGCGAGGCGCTGGGGACACGCTTTCTGGCTGCCGTGAACCGTCTGGAGGCCCGCAAGCGCTGGATTCTGGCCGAAATCGCACCGGGCCGCGTGACGCTGGATGAGGGCGCGGCGCGGGCCGTACGGGAACGGGGCGGCAGTCTGCTTCCCGCCGGAATTACGGCTGTAGAAGGCACGTTCGAGCGGGGGCAAACCATCCGGCTGTTTGCGCCCGATGGCAGTGAGGTCGCCCGTGGCCTTACCCGGTACCGCGCTGCCGACCTGTCCCGCATTTCGGGCCGCCATTCCCGTGACATTGAGGGCGTGCTGGGCTTCACCTACGGCGCAGAAGCGGTGCATAGGGATGACTTGGTGAGAATCTAGGAACGTGGAGGGTGGGTGGTGGATCGTGGGAAAAGCGCAGCACTGAACATCCCCCCGCCCCTCCCCCATACTGTTGCCCGTGCGTTCATCCCGTGTCCCGCCCATTCCCGCCCTCGTGCTGTCCATGCTGTCTATTCAGGGCGGCGCGGCTTTTGCCAAAACGCTGTTTCCGCAACTGGGAGCGATGGGCACCACCACCCTCAGAGTCTCGCTGGCTGCCGCCCTGCTGATGTTGATTTTCCGGCCCCGACTGGGTGCGCTGAGGTGGAAGGATTGGCAGGCCGTCATCCCCTACGGCCTGTCTCTTGGCCTGATGAACCTGGCGTTCTACCTGTCTCTGACGCGCTTGCCGCTGGGACTAGCCGTCACCTTTGAATTTGTGGGGCCGCTGGTGCTGTCGCTGTTTTTGTCACGTCGCCCGCTGGATTTCGCCTGGGTGGCGTTGGCCGCCGTGGGCATCGTGATGAT
>JAQBPF010000278.1 GCA_028287665.1 Deinococcus sp.
TGGTGGTGGCCATCGGCACGGCCAATCCGTGGTCAGACAAGGCCTGCTTGAACTCCGAAACGATCCGGTCACGTTCCTGAGCCGAAGCATCAATAGGCACCAGATCGTTGTCATGCAGGTTGACGCCGTATGCGCCGAGTTTGGCCAAGCCCTGAACAATCTCTACAGGCGAGAAACCGGGCCGGGTAGCTTCACCAAAGGGATCGCGGCCCGTCTGGCCCACAGTCCAGAGGCCAAAGGTGAACTGATCGGCGGGCGTAGGATCATACATTGAGGTCATGGGGCACTCCTTGGACAAGAACGTCAGTTGAGAGGGGCGGCAGACGGAGACAGATGGCCGGGCACTTTGCCCGCGATGATCATTTCCAGCACCTCGTCCTGGGTCACGGCGTCAGTGCGGGCGCTGCCGACCACCCGCCCGTTTTTCATCACGGTGACGCGGTCGGCCAGATCGAAGACATCGTGCAGGTCATGACTGATCAGGAAAATGCCCACGCCTTCCTGCTTCAGCGAGCGAATGAGGGCATTGACCTGCTCGGTTTCCTGGGGCCCCAGCGCGGCGGTGGGTTCGTCCATGATCAGCACTTTGGCCTTGAAATAGATGGCGCGGCTGATGGCGATGCACTGACGCTGCCCGCCCGACAGGTTAAACACCGGCTTTTTCAGGTCCGGCAGATTCACTTTCAGGCGGTCCAGCACCTTGCGGGCTTCGAGTTCCATGCTGTCTTCATCCAGCACGCCGCCACGCAACAGTTCACGGCCTAAAAAGATGTTGGAGGCCACGTCCAGGTTGTCGGCCAGGGCCAGATTCTGGTAGATCGTTTCGATGCCCAGACGCTGTGCCGTGCGCGGGGAGGTCAGGCGCACTTCCTGTCCGTTCATCAGAATCTGGCCCGCATCGGCGATATACGCGCCCGACAGCATCTTGATCAGGGTGGATTTGCCTGCTCCGTTGTGCCCCAGCAGGCCCAACACCTCGCCGGGGGCCAGGCTGACCGCGACATTTTCGAGCGCGTGAACACCGCCAAAGCTTTTGGAAAGCCCGCGAGTTTCGATCAGGGGGGTGGAGCCTTGGGGTGGACTGGTCATAGAAGCTCCCGGTTGCCGCAGATTCGTCATTTGGCCCGCCGTTTCTGCATAACCACGTCCAGCGTGACGGCCAGCATCAGCACCAGGCCCTGCACCACGTTCTGCCACGCACTGGGCAGGTCCAGCAGCAACATGCCGTTGATCAGGCTGGCCATCAGCACTGCGCCCAGAAACGCGCCGGGAATGCTGCCCGTGCCGCCTGCCAGAGAGGTGCCGCCGATGACGGCTGCGGCAATGACGCTCAGTTCGGCCAACGTGCCCGTCGAGTTGGTGCCCGCATTCAGCCGGGCGGTTTGAATGGCTCCGGCGAGGGCCGCCAGCAGCCCCATCAGGCCGAAAACCACGATGGTGAGCTGCTGGGTGTTGATGCCCGCCAGCCGCGCCGCTTCGGGGTTGCCGCCGTAGGCGAACACGTAGCGGCCAAAGCGCGTAGCGCGCACCACCCACATCATCACGGCAGTGACGGCCAGCATGATCAGCACGGGCACCGGAATGCCGCGTGGCAGGCCGCTGCGGGGGTCGGCGTAGCCGTTCATGACCAGAATGAAGCCCAGCACCAGCAGCAGGCTGCCGCCTGTAAACAACGCCTGTACCGGCACCGAACGGTTGGGCAGGCCGCGCCGCGCCCGCTGCTGATAGGTGCGGAGGTCGGTCCACAGCAGCGCGGCCATCAGCAGGCCGCCCACCGCCCAGCTCCATGGGCCGCCGATAGACCCGTTCAGGCCGCCACCTAGGACCTGGAAGGATTCGGAGAGGGGGGCCACCGTCTGGCCGCTGGTCAGGAGCCACGCGCCGCCCCGGAACATCAGCAGGCCGCCCAGCGTCACGATGAACGAGGGAACGCCCAGCGTCGCGACCCAGGTGCCCTGAATCACGCCCACCAGCGTGCCCAGCGCCAGTCCCAGCAGCAGCGTCAGAACCGCGCCCCACCAGGTATCTTGCGGAAAAATCCGGGTGTTGATCACGGCCATCGCCATCCCGGTAAAACCCAGGATGGAACCGATAGACAGGTCGATGTTCCGCATCACGATGATCAGGACCATGCCGCTGACCATGACCCCCACCGAGGCGGTTTGAACCGACAGATTCCAGAGGTTGCGGGAGGTCATGAAGGTGCCCTGAGTGAGCAGGTGAAAAGCCAGCCAGATTCCGGCGATGGCCAGCACCATAAACACCAGCCGACCATTGAGATTCAGCTGTGCCAATACGGAAGCGGGGGCGGCGGGGCCACTCAGACCAGTAGGCGGGCCCGTCGGCGGGCCATGTTGCGGGTCATTGTTCAGACGAGTCATACAAGCTCCGGTCACCGTCAAGGTGGGGAGTGGAGGTTGGCAGGAGGAAGAAACGCGGCCCCGGCACAGCAAAAGCCGGGGAGCTGGACTGACCGCGCCCTGTCTCCCCGGCCTGCCTTAGCTGCCCTGCCTCAGCGGCAGGCGGCGGGAGCAGCTGCGCCCGAAACACCCTTGCAGATTTCGGCCTTGGTGGCCCATTTGGCGTTGATCAGGGTCCCCAGGTTGGCCTTGTTGATCACCACAGGCTTCAGCAAAATGCTGCTGACGCTGACCTTGCGGGGACCACCGTTGAAGACCTTGCTGCCGGACACACTCGCGACCTTGGTGCCCTTGGCCAGTTGAACGGCAATTTTGGCGGCTTCAGTGCCCAGCGTGCGCGAATCTTTCCAGACCGTGCCTGTTTGCAGGCCCTGAGCAATACGGTTCAGGGCGGCCTTGTCGGCGTCCTGGCCCGACACGGGCACCTTGCCTGCCAGCCCCACGCTGGCCAGCGCAGCCACTGCGCCGCCTGCCGTCCCGTCGTTGGAGGCCACCACCGCGTCGATCTTGTTCTGGTTGGCGGTCAGGAACTGTTCCATGTTGCGCTGCGCAATTTCTGGCTGCCAGCCTTCGGTAAACTGGTTGCCCACATTCTTGATCGCCCCGGATTTCAGGGCGGCGGCCAGCACTTCCAGCTGTCCGGCGTACAGGAGGGCGGCGTTCGGGTCGGTGGGGCTGCCCTTGACGAACACGTAATTGCCGCGTGGCTTGGCGCTCAGGATCATCCGGGCCTGCAGGCGGCCCACTTCCTTGTTGTCAAAGGAGATGTAGAAAGCCCAGGGGTCTTCGATCAGGCGGTCATAGGAAATGACGGGAATGCCTTCGGCTTTGGCCTTGGCAACCGCGGGCAAAATGGCCTCGCTGTCCTGGGCCAACACGATCAGCACGGTGGCTCCCCGTGTAATCAGGCTCTCGATGTCCGACACCTGCTTCTCATTGGAGCTCTGGGCATCGGCACTGATGTACGTGGCCCCCGACTTGGCCAGTTGCGCCTTGATGGCGGCCTCGTCGGTCTTCCAGCGTTCTTCCTGAAAGTTGGACCAACTGACGCCCACCACGACCTTCTGGGCCAGCGCAGGTGAGGCGGTCAGTAGGGCGAAGCCGAGGACGGCGGTCATGAGCTTGCCAGATCGGTTCATAGCTCTCCTTGAAGGGCGGGACAGGCCCGCAGTAGACGGCAGGGTTACAGAATCAAAGTGCACAGAAGCAAGGCCGTGAACAGGGTCAGTGGGACCGTCTGCGCCACCTCGTGATCGGGCGGTTCAGTCGGAACGAAATCGATTTCGGTCCTTGAAGTATACAGAGTATTCAGCAGAGTGCAAGGGTCACACTTGGGGACCAGAGAGAAGCTCAACAAGGCGGGTTGTAGCAGCCTTGGAGTGCCGTGTTCTGACCTCAGAAGCTCTGCTGACGCTTTGTAGAGGTTGCTGTCTAGAGGTTG
>JAQBPF010000307.1 GCA_028287665.1 Deinococcus sp.
TGACCGACAAGGCCTCTGCAACCGACAAAACCATTGACGCCAATGACCGCGCCCGCCTGGATCAGATTTTTATGCAGGTGATTCTGGACGTGCAGGCGCAGGCCCAGCAGACGCAGCCCGCACAGGCAAGTAACCTGGCGGCCATGTTTCATAAGGAACTCGTGACCGACGCGCTTCTGGGCTGTGCCATGCTGATTGCTGGCTGGAATCAGGGCGTGATCGATGAGGCAGGATTGACGCGGAGTGCCAAAGCTCTGCGGGGGCTGGAACTGCCGGAATTGGCGGCACGGCTGGAGCGGTTGCGGCAGATAGACGAGGCATAGAGTATTTGTCCAAAAGATGGTTCCTTTTGGGCCAAGCGGAGTCAGTGAAGTCCGTGAGCAGAACGGACTTGCAAAGCTGTGAAGAAGAGAATGGAGCGATCAGAAGGCTTTTCTCTGGTCGCGTCATTCGGAGAACTGCTCTGGTTCCGATTGCGCATCGGCCTGTGTTCTATCGCGCCCCAAACGACATTCCCCCCTGCCGCCGCGCTCTAAACTGACCCTACCCATGACGATTCGTGTGCTGCCGCCCCACATTGCCCGCCTGATCGCGGCTGGCGAGGTGGTGTCGCGCCCGCTGGACGTGGTGCGCGAACTGATCGAAAATGCGCTGGACGCCGGAGCCAGCCGCCTGGAAATCGAGATTGAGGGCGGCGGCCTGGGGCTGGTGCGGGTGCGGGATAACGGTGCGGGGATCGCGGCAGAAGGCGCGGCACTGGCAGCGGTGCGGCACGCGACCAGCAAGTTGGAGCCCGAGGCAGACGCCGTAGAACGCGTCACAACGCTGGGCTTCCGGGGAGAGGCGCTGTGGGCGGCAGCGCAGGCGGGCGAACTGCATCTGGTGTCGCGCCCGGCGGCCCAGGTGGGCGCGTCCGAGGTGCAGGCGCACGGCGAGGATGTGACGGTGCGGCGAACCTCAGCCCCAGCAGGCACCACCGTCACGGTGCGGCGGCTGTTTGCCCAACTGCCCGCCCGCCTGAGAACCCAGGCTCCCGCCGCCGCCGAAGCGCGTGAAATTACTGTGCTGGTGGGCCGCTACGTGCTGCACCATCCTGGCCTGCACTGGCGGCTGACCGTGGACCAGGAAGCCCGCCTGACCCACGCGCCCAGCGACCACCGGGGGGCCGTGGCCAGCGTATATGGCCCACTGAACGCCAACCGCGTGCTGAGGGTGCAGGCAGACGGCATCTGCGGCGTCATTTCCGGCCCCGAACTGACCCGCGCCCGCCGCGACCGGATGCATTTTTCGGTGAACGGGCGGCCCATCGTGGCTCCACCAGAACTGGAAAAGGCTGTGCTGGAAGGCTACGCCGAGTTACTTCCTGCGGGCGTGGCTCCGCTGACCGTGCTGGACTTGCAGGTGGCCCCCGAAGACCACAACCCCAACGTGCATCCGGCCAAACAGGTGGTGGCGTTGGCGGATCTGGCGGATGTGGCTGCGCGGGTTAAAGAAGCCGTGCAGACTGCGCTGGCCACGCATCCTCTGGCCCAGGCGCGCACCGCTCCGGCCCTGAGTTTGCCCACGCCGCCGCATACGCCCCGCGAACGGGCCAACTTTCCGGCACTGCGGCTGTCGGGGGTGTTTCAGGGCCTGTACCTGCTGGCCGAGGGCGAGGGAGATTTGTGGGTGGTAGACGCCCACGCCGCCCACGAACGCGCCCTATACGAACATTTTGCCCGCGAACTGGGGGCCGCAGCGCCGCTGGAATTGCCGGAACCTGAACTGCTTCACCTCACGCCCGAACAGACCGCCCGTCTGACCGAACGCGGCGCAGAATTACGCAGCTGGGGCCTGACCATCGAAGACTTCGGCGCGGGGTTGGCCCGCCTGCGGACGCTGCCCGCTGCCCTGGCCGCACTTCCGGTGCCCCGGCTGCATCAACAGATCATAGACAGCGCTCTGGGTGATCACCCCGACCCCCGCCGCGACGTGCTGGCGCGGCTGGCCTGCGCCCCCGCCCTGAAAGCCGGAATGCTGACGCTGGAGCGCGGCGAAGCGGTACTGGCCGCCCTGAACGCCTGCGAGCAACCCTGGAGTTGCCCCCACGGACGCCCGACCACGCTGCGAATGTCCGAGCGAGAATTGGCCCACGCCTTCGGGCGGCGAGGCACGCGGGATGTGGCGCGGGGCCGCGACGAGGCAGAACGGGTGGGGCGTTAATTCAGACAAGAAAAGTGGGCAACCGTTGAACTTCCCGCGCCGCCAACCCCAGGTAGTAGGGCACATATTGGGGCCGCCAATACGGAACCGTGCCGTGCCAGTCGCGGAACTGGGCATCGAAGAGCACGGCGCGGTGTAGCAGGGCCAGCGGAAGGCTCTGGGCCAACAATGCCGACGCTTCCGGGCAGCCCAGAGAATACAGATCGGCCGCGCTGAGCTGTACTTCCAGGTCTGGATAGGCTGTTCTGATAGGCAGATTCGCCCGCGCCGGGTGCAGGGCAAGGCCAGAAACCAGCCCGCATCCATAAACGGGTGCGCCGCACTTGCCGCCTCACTCCAGTCGAACCAGAGGCTCTCCCCTGTTCCCGCCAGCGCATTCCTGGGATGGGCGTCGCCGTGTGCGGGCAGATGAGGCAATCCGAGCGCGGCGAGTGCCTCGAAACTGGCCAGAATGGCGGGCCGAGCCGCCTGTAACGTGGCTATTTTTTCGGGCTTCAGGCCCCAGGCGGTCAGCGTGGCCGTGTCCGATAGGAAGGCGTCTACACGCTGGGCCATGTCGGGCAAGGGCCAGGCGGGGCAGCCCAACGCTGCCAGAGCTGAAGCGTCGGCAGTGGTCTGAAACTGAGCCAGTCGGTGTAGGGCCGTCGTCCAGGCTTCTAGCTTTTCCACACCGTCCAGCAGCGCTCCACCCGAGCGCATGACCAGTGTGCCTGTAGCGGTGTCGGCGTGCAGCACGCGCGGCAGCAGGGCCGGAAATTGCTGCGCCAGATGGCACGTGACCGCCACCTCACGCGGATGGGCCGCGACTTTGAGAAACACAGAATCACTTGACGTCTCCGCCTCGACTACCGTACCGTGATC
>JAQBPF010000457.1 GCA_028287665.1 Deinococcus sp.
CATGGTATTCAGCAGTGACCCGGCGTCCCAGCCCATGATGATGCAGGGTTGCACGCCCGCGCTGCTCAGCTGGCAACCGTGGGTGCTGGCAATGCTGGAGGCCAGCAAGACACTGATCAGCGGCGCGAAGGTCAACAGCACCAGGGCCAGCGGCGGCGGCGAGTCATCCGCATCCATCCGGCGCTGATCCGGGGCAAAGGCTGGTTGTGTTGAGCCTCAGCAGTGGGGGTACCAGCTGTTGACGTGGGTGCCGCTGTGGCGCGTTGGCGGCCAGAATTTCGTCCAGAACTGTGCTCCCAAAACTGTGCTCATGGTTGCTCCTGTGCTTGTGGTTTCAAAGCGGGAAGGCAGTGAATAAGAGCAGGCGGTGGGCACCGCCTGCTCTGGAGCGAACAGCGTGGATTGACCCCCTCAGGGCAGCACACGCCCGCACAGGTAAAACCTGAAACAGTTCAGAGTAGTTGACAAGTTTTGTAAACTGTTCTACGGTAACTCCAACCCGCATACGGGTCACGCTCAACCAGCGCGGCGGCCAGCCGAATATTCTGTTCGGCCTGCCACTGCTCTCCGGGAGACTTTATGACGCACTGCCAGCCTGACCGCCACCACCTGACCCCCTGTCTGGGGCGAATGTGTTGTTGCCGCGCCTGACCTGCCCCCCCGCGTCCCGCATGACTGTTTGCGCCTGAGACCCACGCCGCCCTGAGCGGTCATGGTGCGCTGCCTGCCCCCGCAACTTCTGGCCCCGCAGCTCCCGGTCCCACACCCCCTGGCCCACTTCTGACCTCAGTCCACCCGACTGGGTCTGGCCCTCTTCTCGCTGCTTTCCCTGCTGCCCTGGCTCCCAGGTCAGAGTCCTTCTCCCTATTTCCCTGAGGTCTACCGTGCCCAATTCCACCGATTCTGCTTCCGCCTCTGCCGTGCCCTCTCCCGAGTTGTACTGGTTCATTCCTTCGGGCGGCGACGGCCAGCGCCTCGGCCAGCCCACCCGCCCGGCCACTTTTTCTTACCTGTCTCAGGTGGCGCAGGCCGCCGACGTGTTGGGGTTCGACGGCGTTCTGCTGCCCACAGGCGGCACCAACGAGGAAACGCTGGTGGTGGCCAGTGCCCTCAGCAGCCTGACCCGGCACCTGCGTTTTCTGGTGGCGCTGCGGCCCGGACTGCTCTCGCCCGTGTTGGCCGCCCGCCTCACGGCCTCGCTTGACCGAATCAGTGGTGGGCGCGTGAACCTCAATATCGTCTCAGGCAGCGGCAACTTCGATTTTGAAGGCCTGAACCTGACGCAGGCCGAACGCTACGAACTGACCGCCGAATGGTTGGGCATCTTCCGGGCATTGTTGCGCGGAGAAGAGATCACGCATCACGGCCCGCATTTTCAGCTGACGAATGGCCGCGCCCCGTTGCCCCCCTTACAGCAGCCCTACCCGCCCATCTATTTTGGCGGCAGCAGCCAGCCCGCGCTGGCGGTGGCGGGCGAACACGTGGACGTGTACTTGAGCTGGGGCGAGCGTCCGGAACAGGTCGCCGAAAAGTTTGAGCAGGTGCAGGCGCACGCCGCGCAGCATGGCCGCACGGTGCGCTTTGGTCTGCGGGCGCACATCATCGTGCGCGACACCGAAGATCAAGCGTGGGCCGCCGCCGACGACCTGATCGCAGGCATCAGCGACGAGGCTATTGCCCAGGCACACGGAGCCTTTCTGGCCAGCGGTTCGGAAGGTCAGCGCCGCCAGAGTGCGCTGAACGGCGGCACCCGCGAAAGCCTCCGCGTGGGGCCGAACCTGTGGGCAGGCGTGGGCCTGGTGCGCGGCGGTGCGGGCACGGCCTTGGTGGGCAGCGCCCAGAACGTGGCCGCCGCCCTGCGCGAGTACCAGCGGGTCGGCGTGGACACCTTCATTCTCAGCGGCTATCCGCATCTGGAAGAAGCCTACCGCACCGCTGAACTGCTGTTTCCGGCACTGGGCCGCCCCAGCCCTGCCCTGACGCCGCACGCCGGGCAGAGGTTGGGCCACACGTCCACGCCCACGCTGGACGCTGCCGGAAATCAGGCCGGTACGCCCCAGGTCGAGCGTGAGCTGGTCGCTGGTGGACGCTTCCGCTCCATCTGAAGTCTGGGGGTTCCGCGCCTGGCCCCACAGCCCTGAATCCAGTCTGACATCCGCCACACCCGTCAACACCTCTCGACACCAACACTGCCTACCAGGAGTCTCACCATGACCTTTCATCCTGTTCACCCCCGCACCCTGACCGCTGCCCTGCTGGCCCTCACCTTTTCGGGCGCGGCGCAGGCCGTCACCTTCACCATCGGTTACCAGAAGGGTGGAATCCCCAACGTTTTGAAAGCACGCGGCACGCTGGACAAGTACGCCGCTCAGGGCATCGACTTCAAGTGGGTGCTGTTTGCGGCTGGCCCGCCGCTGCTGGAGGCTGCCAACGCAGGCGCAGTGGATTTTGGCAGTGTGGGCAACGCGCCGGGGGTATTTGCCCTGGCCGGGGGAGCTGACCTGAAATATGTGGGCGTGAGCGTGAGCAAGTCCGACACCACCGAGGCCGTCATCGTTCCCAAAGGATCGGGCCTTCAGCAGGTCAGCGACCTGAAAGGCAAGCGCATCGGTGTTGCGCGGGGATCGAGCGCCCACGCCTTCCTCTCCGCGGTGCTGAAAAGTGCCGGGCTGACCTTCAAGGACGTGACCGTGGTGCCCCTGTTGCCGCCCGACGCCCGCCCCGCCTTCGAGAGCGGCAGCATTGATGCCTGGGTGGTCTGGGACCCCTACCTGACGACCACCGTCCAGGCCACAGGTGCCCGCATTCTGCGCGATCACAAGGGGCTGGGCCGGGGCGACGGCTATCATCTGGTGCCCAGCGCGGTGCTGAGCAACCCCGAAAAGAAACGCGCCCTGCAGGTGCTGCTGGCCGAATTGGAAAACGCCGCGAACTGGGCAAACAAGAATCAGGCCACCGTGATCTCTCAGTTCAGCGACGAACTCGGCATCCCCAAAAGCGTGCTGGAAGTGACCGTGCCCAAGAGCGTGCCTTTCAATGTTCGGCCC
>JAQBPF010000320.1 GCA_028287665.1 Deinococcus sp.
CCGGGCCTCTGTCACAGGCCGCACAGGTTGACTCTGAGAACTCTGCATACTCGCGTTGCGCCCAGTCAGCTTTTCGCCGCTGCCGCCGCCAGAACCGTCGCCCCCCGTCACCGTGTCCACGCGTCCACCATCGGCAACTGGTGGCCCAACTGGTCAAAGGCTTCGCCGCGAACCTTCTTTTGCAGCTGCATCACGGCGTAGATCAGGGCTTCGGGGCGGGGCGGGCAACCGGGCACAAAGATATCCACGGGCACCACGCTGTCCACATTCTGCACGATGGCGTAGTTGTTGAACATGCCGCCCGAACTGGCGCACGCGCCCATGCTGATCACCCATTTGGGGTCGGGCATCTGGTCGTACACCCGGCGCATGATCGGGGCCATTTTTTTGCTGAGGCGTCCAGCCACGATCATCACGTCGGCCTGCCGGGGCGAGGCGCGGAACACCTCGGAGCCGAAGCGGGCCAGATCGTTGCGCCCATCGGTGCTGCTCATCATTTCGATGGCGCAGCAGGCCAGACCGAAGGTGGCGGGCCACATGCTGTTGCTGCGGCCCCAGGCCACCAATTTTTCCAGGCTGGAAAACAGCACGCCTTCGGATTCCAGTTCCTGCCAGTCGCGTTCAAACAGTTCCTTGAGTGGCATACATGTACCTCTGGTACGGGTCGAAAGGTCGAGGGGTCGAGGGTGTTGGGCCGTTCGGATCTAAGAGGTAGAAGAGAGACAGAGTTTTATGCTTCTTACCGTTCTCAGACCCTCAGACCTATTTTTGCGGCGCAGCGGGCATGAACCCAACAACCGCCGCCCTTACGCCCATTCCAGCACCCCTTTTCGCAGGATGTAGTAGTAGCCCACGAGCAGCAGCAGCACGAAGGTCAGCGCCTCGAAGAAGGCGAAGGGAATCAGCTTCTGATAGGCCACGGCCAGCGGGTAGAAGAAAGCGGTTTCGATGTCGAAAACGATGAACAGCATGGCCACGAGGTAAAAGTGCACCGGAAAGCGCTGACCCGTGCCCACGCCGCCGCCTTCGGGGTCGTTGCCGCTCTCGTAGGCCATCAGCTTGGCGCGGCTGGCTTTTTTGGGGCCGAGGATGGCACTGACCACGACGGCCAGCACGCCAATACCCAGGGCGATCAGCAGCATGATGACAAAATTCGCGTATTCGATAAGACTCCCCTCCTAGCGCCCCTGGTCTCTGGTCATCGGTCCAGCTCGTGAAAAACAGCACGAGCTAGAGGAAAAAAAGAGAGGGGCCAAACGAACTTGCCGTGCAACCTGTACGGAAACTGAGCTGTGGTACGCCTCCAGTTTTATCACGAACCCAGGCGGCTATACCGATACAAATGCACAAGTTCTGTGGCTTCCGGATCACAAAAAGGCTGCGCCGCATCCCCCAGGACAGGCAGACGCGGCGCAGCGGCAAAGGGCCAAAAGCTGGACAGCCTACGCCAGATCGCCAAATTCGGTCACGGCACGGGCCAGAGCGTCGGTCGTGGTGGCCTGATGGCCCGCCCACGCCAGCCAGAGCGTGTACAGGGCGCGTTCGGCGGCCATCAGTGCGGCCTTGACACCCGGAGTGGCCTCATCACCCGCAGCGGCCAGGGCCAGGGTCAGGTGCAACTTGGCGTGAAGGTAGCGGTTTTGCTCGGTGCGGTAACCGTCATAGATGTACACCACGCCTTCCCAGGCCGGAGCAAAGGACTGCCAGATCAGATGGGTCACGGCCTCATGGCTGCCGATGCACAGCTGCGCGGCGGGCAGGCCGTCGGGCGTCAGCATCTGGCGCTCGAAGCAGTGCTGGGCGGCCAAACCGCTCACATCGCTGTCCACGTTGGCACGGAAGCGGGCCTGAATGACGCTGCGGGCCGAGTCTCGGGCAGTGGAGTCACGTGGAGTGTAGGACATAGTGGGATCAGTATATTCTGTTGAGGGCTAAATGTCATGAAGGCAGGTTTGACCTGTTTCCTCACCTTCGATCCGGCCCGCGTTACCCTGCGCTGTGCCCAGTTGTGTTCCTCTCCGCGTGCTGGTGGCCGGAAACGCCAATACAGAGCTTCAGCTGCACTCCCCCGCCCTGCCCCTGCCCGACGCCGAGAACACGGCTCACCCGCATGGGTTGACACTCGGTGTCAGTGGGGTGGGGTTCAACGTGGCACACGCTCTGGCACGGCTGGGAGCTGATCCAAGCCTTCTGACCTTTGCCGGAAACGATCCCGCCGGGGAAGTGGTGCGGCTGGCCCTGGCCCGCGCGGACATTCGCGCCTGTGTGCAGGACGCGCCCGGTACGCCCCTGTCGTTGGTGCTGTCGGGGCCAGATGGAGGGCGGCAGATTCACCGCGACCTGAAAGGCACAGAGAACCTGAGTGTTGATGCAGACGCTTTCTGTGCGGCGTTGGCTGGCGCTGACGCTGCTGTGTTGACCAATGTGGGCTGGACGCGCCCGCTGTTGCCTCTGGCGCGGGCGGCAGGCGTGCCCCCATCGTGACCGACCTGCAAGCCACGCCCGACCCTGCACATCCCCACGATCAGCCGTTTCTGGCCCACGCCGATGTCCTCTTTCTGAGTGCCGAGCGTCTGACCGTCTCGCCTGCCGAGGCACTTCAGGGCTACCGCGCCGTGTGTGATCCGGCAGTCATCGTGGTTTCACTGGGCGCACAGGGGGCGCTGCTCTCGGAACGTGGACAGGTGCCCCATCTTCAGCCCGCCGTGACCACCCGACCTGTCGTCTCGACCAACGGTGCAGGCGACGCGTTGCTGTCGGCCTTCATGTGGGCTTATTTTGGTGGGCAATCGGCGCGGGAGGCGTTGCGGCTGGCCTGCACCTTTGCCGCCTGGAAGTGCAGTGAGGCTGGCGGCGCGGCAGGCCATCTGTCTGGAAAAGAACTGTCGGTGCTGTGCTCGGCGGGATAACGTGCCCTGTGATTGCGCCCAACCTCACCGACACTGCTGGCCTGACCTCCGAACAGCACACCGTGACTAAGCGGGCGGCGCAGGCCATTGCCGAACATGCCGCCGAGTGTGAGGCCGCACAGGACGTCACGGATGACGCTGCGGCAGCGTTGCGCCGCAGCGGATACACCCGCCTGACGTTGCCCCGTTCGGAAGGTGGCCTGGGGGCAACCCTCACGCAATTTGCGGCGGCGCAGACCACGCTGGGCGAGGCGGGCGCGGGGCTGGCCCTGATTCTGGCGATGCACGGGCACATCGTGGGCGCAGCTTTTCAGGGCCGCACCTTGCCCGCAGAACTGTTGAAGGCATTGGCCGAGGCCAGCCAGAACGGGAAATTGCTGAACGCCCTCGCCAGCGAACCCGAACTGGGCAGCCCTTCCCGTGGAGGCTTGCCGCGCACTACCGCCACCCTCAATGGCATGGGCTGGAGCGTCAGCGGGCGCAAAACCTGGGCCACCGGAGCGCGGGCGCTGGATTTTGCCCTGGTCAACGCTGCCACACCCGATGGGCAAGTCGGGCGCTTCTGGATAGACCTGAAGGCGGGGGGCGTGACGATAGAGCCGACGTGGACGGGCGCTTTGGCGTTGCGCGGCAGCGGCAGCCATGACGTGGTGTTCGGCGGCGCGTCGGCCCAGCTGTACGCGCCTCCCAGCGGCGGACATCCGGCCAGTGGCGCGTGGTTCTGGACGGCCATTGCCGCGACCTATCTGGGTGTAGGATTCGCCGCCCTGCACGCGCTGACCGCCTATGCCCGCCAGCGCACGCCCACCGCGCTGGGTGCGCCGATTGCCACCCTGCCCCGCGTGCAGGAACACGTGGGCCGAATCGCCGCCGATCTGCACGCCGCCCGCGCGCTGTTGCACTCTGCCACGCAGCAGTGGGACGCCCAGCCAGACAGTTCCGCCGTGCCTTTCATCGGTGCGGCCAAAGCTCACGCCACCAATGCCGCCGTCCGTGCCACCGACCTGGCTGTGCGGACGGCTGGAGGCGGCGCCCTGATGCCCGCCCTCCCGCTGGAGCGCCTGCTCAGGGACGCCCGCGCTGGCCTGACACATCCACCCAGCGATGAGTCGGCGTATACGGCCTATGGGCTGAGTGTGCTGGAGCCTGCAGCCAACTGAACCCTGCCCCACTCCCGTATTCTGCCCCCTGATGCGCCTCTTTCCCCATTTCAGTCCCTGGTCTGTGGTGGGCCGCCTGAGTTTTTCGGCGGTGGTGGGCGTGCTGGTGGGGGTCCTGCTGGCGCGGGGAGCGGTGTCGGTGGTCCTGGCCCTGATTCCGGCAGGGCAACCCTACGTGCGGGGTGTGATTGGCGCACTGGCCGCCATCCTCAGCGTCATGGTGGGGTTTGGACTGTCTGGGGCGCTGTCTACGCGGGCTTTGCCCATTTCCCGACTGGGCCTCACACGGGCGCAGGCCCGAATCCGTGGCGGCGTGGCGGCAGGAGCCACCGCTGGCCTTCTCATCGTGCCCGTGGGCGCACTGATGGGATTGGCAGGCATCTACCGGGGCGGCCTGCTGGGAGACAGCTTCGGCGCGGGTCAGCTTACGATAGGGCTGGGCCTGGTGGCGGCCCTGTACGGCCTGCTGTCGGGCGGGGTACTGGGCCTGCTCACGCTGCGGGCACGGCTGGCGTGGCGTCCGGCGCTGGCAGGCCTCTTGGGATTCGGTGCCGTGGGCGTGTTGGCAGGCGCTGGCCTCGGCGCAGTGGGTGTGCCGAGTTTGCTGGGTGGTGGTGGCTGGGTTCTCCTGGCGGTGCTGGCAACCGTGCTGGCGCTGGGGCAGGTGGTCGGCGACCTGCTGGTTGCGGCCAGCATAGACGCCGCCGCTGACCGGGGCAGCCAGGACCGGGCGCATTACGGTCAGGTCGTGGGCACCCTGCTGGTGCTGCTGCTCTCGCTGCTGGGGGTCTGGACGGTGGCACGGGCGGGCGTGGACTTTGTGCAGTCGCGGCCTTCCAACCCGGTGCCGCTGGCTGTGCCGCAGCGCCAGAGCCTCAGCAAAAGCCTGGGCTGCACCGCCTCCACGGACCCGCTGGAAGTGGCCGCCTGGCGCGTAACCACCCAAAATGCTCGCCCCGATTTCTCGTGTGGCAATACTTTTTTGGGCTTTCTGCATACCCCGAATCCTGATCTGGCCTTCAGCGACGCGCCCCCCACCCCACACGGCGGGTTTGATGGCGTGGCCGCGCAAATGGCAGACGCAAAACGCGAAGTCCTGTTTGCGGTGATGGAGTGGGACGACGATCCGGAACGCGGGCCGGGGGCTGTGCTAGCGGGCGGAATAGCGCAGTTGTACGGGCGGGTGCGGGCCAATCCTGCGGCTTACCCGGCGGGCGTGACGGTGCGGATTGCGCTGGGCAATTTTCCGGTGGCCGCCAACCTGGAATGGGGGCCACAGGTGTACGCAGCGGCCCGCGACCTGCTGGCGGCAGGCGTGCCCCTGTCTGATCCGGGCCGGAAATGGCAGGTAGAGGTCGCCAACTATACCGGCACTTTTCCGCACAGTCACGCCAAATTGCTGGTGACCGACGGCGTAGACCTGACCGTGATGGGCTTTAATGTGGGGCCACTGCATCTGCCCGCATCGGCAGATAAGCAGCATGGGGGCAACGTGCGCGACCTGGCCGTGCAGGTGCGTGGCCCCATTGCCGCCGACGGCCTGAACGTGTTCGACGACCTCTGGACACGCTCCAGCCTGCTGAACTGCGCCCCAGACGTGACCGCCGCCACGGTCAAGCGGGCCTGCCAACTGGGCGAGGCCGCCCGAGCAGTTCATCCACAAGGCACCGATCAGCTTCAGATCGGCGTGAAGGGCCGGGAGCGCGTGTTCAGCCTGTACCGACGTGAGGGCTTCCGGGCCGCTGACGACGCCGTCCTGGGCCTGATCGGTGCCTCGACCCAGACCATAGACCTGATGCACGTGTCGTTCAGCATGGGCGTGCACTGCAACCTGGCGCTGCTGAATCCGGACCTGTGTACCTTTGACGATGCCCTGCCGTGGATGCGGGCCCTGGCCGATGCCGCGGGTCGGGGCGTGCAGATTCGCGCCCTGCTGTACGAACACGGCTTTCTGGGACTGGAAAACCGGGTGGGCCTGGCCGTGCTGCGCCGCGAACTGGAACGGCGCGGGCTGGCCGACCGAATGGAGGCCCGCTGGTATCCGGGGGCGGTGCACGCCAAAACCATGTTACTGGACGGCAGAATGCTGACGGTGGGCTCTCAGAACCTGCACTATTCCTCGTGGACGCCGCGCGGCCTGAACGAATACACGCTGGCCACCACTGCCCCCGCCGCCGCTGCCGGATATGCCCGCGAGTTCGCCTTTTTTTGGGGTCAGGCCAAGCCCGCCGAGCTGCCGGGGTGGCTGAGTGGCACGGGCGGAGAAGTGGATTGAGGAGGGTGAGAATGGGTCTGAGGTACTGGCCCGTCTGCCTACGGAAAGGGAGGAAATTGTAGGCGCTGTGGTTTTGACCTTCTTGGACCCTCCGGCGCGAGACCCTTCGGCTTTTGCACCCCATCCCCAACTGACCGACATTTCCCCTACAGCACTGCATCTTTGGGATGTTGGCGCGGCGGCCCTGCGCCCGCTACACTCGCCGTGTGCGCCTTGGTGTGGTTGTTCTTGTTGCTCTGGCGGGGGCTGTAGCCCTCTGCTCTCCGGCCTTTCCGGCCCTCGCCCGCTACGGCACGCTGCCCAGCAAGGCCCAGGCTCCGGTCACGGTGTTGTTGGCAGGCGTCACGCCCAATTATCCGCCCAGCGCCGTGTGGCCCTATCCAGCGTCGCCCGAAGATTACAGCGGCCTGACCGATACGCTGGTGCTGGCGCAACTGCGGCCCGATGGCAGCGCCCAACTGCTCAGCATTCCGCGCGATACGTGGCTGAATATTCCGCGCTGGGGCTTCGGCAAAATCAACGGGGCCAACGTTCACGGCGGCCCCGACATGCTGGTATCGGCGGTAGAAAGCCTGACGGGCGTGAATGTGGATGCCTACGCCCTGCTGAGCCTGCACGCGGTGCGCTCCATGACCGATGCGGCAGGCGGCGTGACGCTGGACGTGGCCCAGCGCATGAAATATGACGATACGGCGGGCAAATTGCACATCGATCTGCAACCGGGGCGGCAACACCTGAACGGTGAGCAGGCCGAGGGTTTCCTGCGCTTTCGCAAAGATGGACTGGGCGATATTGGCCGTGTAGCGCGGCAGCAGACCTTCCTGACCGCCTTCACGGGAAAACTCAGAAAACCTCTGAATCTCTGGCGGGTGCCGGGCGTGGTGGGCGCACTGAACAGCAACGTGAAATCCAACCTGTCGCGCGCACAGGTGGGGGCCTTGCTGGGCGGAGCGCTGAGCGGGCCAACAGTGACCATGCATACTCTGCCGGGCGATTTTGGTGGCGGCGGCACCTGGCTTCCAGACCGCAGCGCTCTGCGCGCCCTGGTGGCCGAGCATTTCCGCGATCCCAACGATCCGCGCACGCTCAATATTGCCGTGGTCAACGTCGCTGCGCCGGATGGCAGCGCCCGCCGCCTCAAAGCAAAACTGGAGGGGATGGGCTACCAGAACGTCAGTATTTCGTCGGCTCTGGGGAATGCGCCCGCCACCACCGCGTCGGGCACCGCGGCAGCTCGGGTCTTGCAGGATGTCGGCTACGGGCGCGTAGACGCGGCCCAGAGCGCAGGCGGCGCAGATGTCACGGTGCGCCTGGGCAGCGATACCCCAGCGAACTGAGCAAGGGAACCCAGCACCCTGCCACTCCTGTCTAGACCTTACTTCTGAAACGATTCAGTTGGCCTGGCTTTCTGCTACGATTCGCCCATGACACAGGCTCCGCAGGCTGGCGCGGCGACCCTCACGGGCGAACTCAAATGGTGGCAACGCGGCATCATTTATCAGATTTACCCCCGCTCGTACCAGGACAGCAACGGCGACGGCGTGGGCGATCTGCCCGGAATCACGGCGCGGCTGCCGTACATTGCCAGCCTGGGCGTGGAGGCGGTGTGGCTCTCCCCCATCTTCAAAAGCCCCATGCGCGATTTTGGCTACGATGTGGCCGACTACTGCGATATTGACCCGTTGTTCGGCACGCTGGAGCAGTTTGACGCGCTGGTAGCCGAGGCGCACCGCCTGGGCCTGAAAATCATGCTGGACTATGTACCCAACCACAGCAGTTCCGATCATGCATGGTTTCAGGAAGCCATCAGCAGGACCGACAACCCCAAGCGGGATTGGTACGTCTGGCAAAACCCCGCGCCAGATGGCGGCCCGCCCAACAACTGGAAGTCTTTTTTTGCTGGCCCCGCCTGGACGCTTGATGAAGCCAGCGGCCAGTATTACCTCCATCAGTTTTTGCCCAGCCAGCCTGACCTGAACTGGCGCAACCCCGACGTGCGGGCCGCCATGTTCGATGTCCTGCGCTTCTGGATGCGGCGCGGCGTGGACGGGTTCCGGGTCGACGTGATCTGGCTGCTGGCCGAAGACGAACGTTACCTGGACGAGCCGGAAAATCCCAACTGGCAGCCCGGCCAGCCCGATCACTGGAGCCTGGATCATCCCTACACGCAGGATCAGCCCGAAACACACGAGTACATCCGCGAGATGCGCCGCGTGTTGGACGAATTCGATGACCGCATGATGGTCGGAGAAATCTACCTGCCGATAGACCGCCTGCTGCCCTATTCCGGCACACCTGACGCGCAGATGGTGCATTTACCCTTCAACTTTCACCTGATTCTGTTGCCGTGGAATGCAGGTGAGGTGCGGGCCTTTGCCGACAGTTACGATGCGGCCAGCATCGCGGCGGGGGCGTGGCCCAACTGGGTGCTGGGCAACCACGACCAGCACCGCTTCAAGTCGCGTGTAGGCGCGGCCCAGTACCGCGTGGCCCAGACCCTGCTGCTGACCCTGCGCGGCACGCCCCCTGTGTACTACGGTGATGAACTGGGCATGGAAAACGTGGCGATTCCCTTCGAGCAG
>JAQBPF010000325.1 GCA_028287665.1 Deinococcus sp.
TCATACTCAGAGTCCATTCTGGAGGTCTAGCGCGCCGCTCCGTACCAGTTTAAGCGTGATCCCCAGGGCCGCATCAGGCGCCTGCAGTCGGGCAACTACGTGATCGAAACCACCTATGACGACGCCCCCGGACGCAACCTGTTGCCCACCGGCACTGGAACTGTGCCGGTTTGGCGCTTTGCCTCCATTCGGCTCACCGGTCCTCAGCCTGATCAGGTCCATACCCTCACCGGTCAAGGCTTTGTGATTCCGCGCGGTACCCCCCTGTTGCCCGCACCTGCCCCAGCCAACGGGGACATCACCTCAAGTCAGTACGCGCAGCGTGCGGGCACAGTCCAGGTGGTACACGGCAGGCGAGCTGCCCTGGAACAGTACCGTCAGGCAGCATCCTCAGCGGGCCCGCTGATCGGGGAAGAGGCATGGAATGACCTCTACGATCTCCGCGCCTACCAGGACGCGCTGGAGGCCGTTTTTCAAAGCGAGCGTCCTGCCTGGTGGGGACAGCATCTTGAGCGCCTGCAGCACATCTGGAACTACGCGTCGTGCGTCTTGTCGGGCGACTGTACGCCTCTTGAAGTGAGGTCCGGGGCAGACACGTTGCCTTTTGATCCTTCTCTGTATGTGGCGACGCCCGCCAACACCGCCCGCCAACGGCTGGGGCTTTCTCAACGTCTGCACTGAGCCGCCCCCCATACAGGCTCGTTTGGCTTGGAGCACGGAGTTCAAAGAGGGCAACTTTGACACCCTGCACGCCGTGGCTGAGGGACAAGCCAGTCAGGAGGAAAGGCGGAGCCGTTGAAAACGCTTTCGCTGGCGCGGCGGTCTTCCCCACTCCACGCTCTGAGTTCGTCGGCTTGAGCCAGCCGCTGGAGGACAAACTCGGCCGTGCCGCGCGGCGACCGGGAGGAGCTGCGGAAGACGCCCACCAACCCCAGAGGGCGCTCTGTGGCTCGTGGCGCAGCTGTTCAAACCAAGCAGTGTGGGCGCCTGTCCCCTCACATTCCCGATTTGGGTCTGTTCGGGCGGGTGGCTTGACGGCGCCCCGTTTAAGGCAGCTGCTTCAAGTGGTCAGGCGAGCCACGATCTCTTCGTCCTCCCGCTCTCCGGTCTCCTGAAACCCCAGCCCCAGATACAGGTGGCGCGCTCCGGTATTTTCAGGGTGATACGACAATGCAAACTGCCGGTGCCCATGCTGCGCGGTCAAGGCGGCCAGGGCGGCCCGCACTGCCTGCTTGCCGTACCCCTGACCTTGCCAGGCGGCGTCGATCATGACGCCGCCCAGCCAGCAACTGGCGTCTGCTGGATCCACGGCCCACATCAGAAACCCAACGGTTTGCTCTCCTGCCCGCACCGCCAACGGCGACCATCCAGCCGGACTGTAGTGGCACAGCGCCAGATTGAAGAGTGGCGGGTTGACAAACTCCCGCTGCTCGGCTTTGACCTGAAGGGCCGCAACAGCCCGCCAGTTGTCTGAAGTGACCGGTTCAACGAAGACCGGAGGGGCAAGGCGGGGACTGGAAGTCATCGGCTTACTCATATCAAAAGACGTCCACCGCAGTCGTGGGCCATTCGGCGTACATGCGGCGCAGCGCTCGCTCCATCCGCTGGATCCTCCAGAAGGGAGTGGACGGCAGCGCCCTCAACGAGCTGTGTGGCCTTCACGCGGTCAGGAGAGGCTTCATGTCCGTGCTTCCCTACCGCAATACCCCCCTTTATGACGCTGTTGGTGTTGTGGCCGCTTTCCATGGCTCGGCCGGGAGGGGCGGACATCAGGCCACCAGGGCGTCATCCTTGTCCGCTGCTGGAGGCCGATCACCAGCACGGGCGACCAGACCAGCCACAAGCGTCTCTTACCCTTCGCGGGCCAGAAAGCTGGCGTCCAGGGTCGCCGCACGGCGTGCGCCCAGCAGGCCGAGAGTCAAGTCGAATTCCGCAATCAGGTTCTGGATGACTTCGCGGACGCCGTCCTGACCGGCTATGCCTAGCCCGTACATATACGGCCGCCCCAGCAGAACTGCCCGTGCCCCCAAGGCGAGCGCCTTGGCGATGTCTGCTCCTGTCCGAATGCCGCTGTCCATCAGCACTGGCATTGGCCCCGCAGCCTGAACCACACCGGGGAGGGCCTCCAAGGTTGCCTGCTCCCCGTCGATCTGCCGCCCGCCGTGATTTGAGACAATCAGACCGTCGATGTTCCGCCGCCTGGCCTCCCGTGCATCTTCAGGGGTCATGACACCTTTGAGCACCAGAGGCAGGCTCGTCCACTCGCGCAGTTTGGCGAGATCGTCCCACCCAAGGGCTGGGTTGGTATAGGTCGAGACAAATCGCGCGCATGCTTCCCGAATCTGAGCGGCACTCAGGTCGAAGGCTCGTGCCTTTGCGCGGTGCTCCCACGCCACGCGCAGCAGGGCAGGCGAAATCCGTGGGGACACCGCTGCCCGCCCCACAGGGACATTCAAACGGGACCGGAACACGGGGTCGGACAGGTACTGAGCGATGCCCTGAGCGTGCAAGAAAGGCAGCGAGCCCAGATCCAGGTCTCGGGGCCGCCAGCCCAGCAAAGTGGTATCCAGCGTGACAGCAATGGCCCGTGCACCGGTGCGCTCAGCCCGCTGGACAAACGAGCGGGTGACGCTGTCGTCCGTCCCCCAGTACAACTGGAACCAGTGCGGCGTGCCGCTCAGGGCTGCCGCCACCCGTTCCATCGGGTACGAGGCCTGTGAACTCAGGATATAGGCGACGCCTTCGGCATGGGCGGCGCGGGCCACCGCCAGGTCGGCCTCAGGATGGGCCAGTTCAAGGACACCGATCGGGGCCAGCAAGAGGGGCACGCGGTAGGTCTGACCAAACAGCGTGACGCTTAAATCACGGTGGTGGCTGCCCACCAGCCGTTTGGGCATAAGGCGCACACGTTCGAAGGCGGCAAGGTTGCCGGTGGTGGTGCGCTCCGCCCCAGCGCCACCGGCCACATACGCGAACGCCGCTGGTGTCATATGGCGTTGGGCCGCCGCCTCTAAAGTTGCAGGTGCCGTTGGCACTCTGGGAGTCTGGCCACTCAGCCCGCGCATGAAGATCTCACCCTGGCGTTGACGACCGATGGAAAGTCTGGGCATGGTGCATTAAGGCATGTGGGAAGGTTAGATATCTTTTGTTCTCAGGTTCAGATGCAACCTGAACCTTCGACATCAGGGGGCAACACCGGTTCAGTCTTGTTCCGGTCCGCACCCGGATCAGCATGCTCATTCTCACCTCCGCCG
>JAQBPF010000339.1 GCA_028287665.1 Deinococcus sp.
ATCAGGTGGCTCAGCACGTTGGGGCGGCTCTCGTTGCTGCCCGTGTAGCCGCGCCGCAGGGGTTCTTTGCCCAGCGCCGCCAGTGCCCGCAGCGCATAGGCCGCCCCGTCTACCCAGGCCAGCGCCAACGCGGGCGTGCTGGCCGCCGTTTCCAGGTCGCCGCGTTCCAGTTCTACAGCCAGCACCCGCTCCCGCACGGTGTTCACGGCGGCCACCCAATCGGGATGGGTCGGCAGGCGTTCGTCGGGTTTGCGGCCCGAATAGCGGCGCAATTCCGAAAAGTTGTTGTAGCTGGAATAGCCCTCACGCTCGCCGGGATCGCCGATCAATGCGTCCAGCAAATCGGTGCGGTTGGCCCAGCCGTTCGCGTAGGCTTCCAGCAGTAGCGCCGTATCGGGCCGCCGCCGCGCCAGCTTGGGGAAGGCCTGATTCTGATAGAGGCTCAGCCACCACAGCCGCTCGCGTTGGGCAGGCGTCCAGCGATCAGCAGGCAAAAAGTGCGGCGAGTGCAGGCCGTCTCGGGGATCGTCGCCGCGCCAGCCGTAGCGGTTTGGTTGCAGTTCGGAGTCTTGCGGCAGGGCGGCCAACTGCGTTTCCCACACGTCCAGCGCCAGGTCCACATCGGCGGGGGTGGCCTGCCGCGCCAGCAGGGGCAACACGCGCTGCAACAGCGAGGCGTAGCGCAGGGGCGCGGGCAGCATCACGGGCGGCCCAAACAGGCCTTCCAGAATCTGCTCCGTCAGCGGCAGCTTTTCGGTTTCAAAATCGTCAAACTCATTTTCCTCTTCAGTTTCGTCGTCCTCCAACAACGCTTCCAGATCAATCTCTTCCAGTTCTTCCGACGCGGCGGCCCCGGCAGGGGTCTTGTGGCGGCGCACCGCCCACATCAGGGCCGTCAGAACGTCGTCCTGCGGGTTCTCACGGGTCTGCCAGAAGGTCTGCCACAGCTCCGGCAACGGAAACTGTTCGCCGTACCAGTAGCCCAGATTGCCCAGCAGGCGCACTTCCTCGCCGTCCCAGCCCTCACCCGTGACTGGGGTTTCGCGGTGGGTGTGCACCAGTTCGTCCAGCGCCGTCAGCAGGGCCGCGCCGCGTTCCAGCACAGCGGTGTAGGGGCGGGTTGGGCCAGCCACGGGGCGCAGGATATTTTTGAGCCACTGAGACACCTTCGAGCCGCTCTGAGTTGATCGAGATTGGGTTGACCCGGATGGGGTTGACCGGATGTGGGCCGTGACCGGGCGCGGCTGGGTCAGTTCGGCGGGGTCGAACAGGCCCAGACCATCTTTGAGCGTCAGCGTGGCATCGGGCGTCAGCAGGGCGGCGTGCAGGGATTCTTCGGCCTGTCCACGCGGCACGAAGTCGGCGGGCAGATCGGCAGCCTGCCCGTGCAGCAGCAGGAGTTGCAGGGCCGCCTGCCGCTGCTCGCCGGTGCGCGAGGCCAGCAGGCGCAGCGCACTGGCTCTGGCCTGCGCGGGGTCGCGGCCCAGCAGTTTCAGCACGCCCCGGCGCAGGTCGGCCCCCTTGCGCTTCAGCAGGGCGTCCAGTTCCAGCGTCTCGCCCTCTTCCAACGTCAATCCGTGCGTCAGCAGGCGGTCGATCAGGTTCACGGCCTGCTGAGACAGCGCCGACGAACGGTCTTGCAGCAGCGTAAAAATGGCGGCGCGGCTCAGAGGTTCCAGCGTGACAGGCGTGGTCGCCACGATTTTTCCGTCCACTTCCCGCCCGTCCAGCACCCGTTCCTGAATGGCCCCCAGCACCGCCGCCCGCCCGGAACCGCTCATGGCGGCCAGATGGGCCAGCACTACGCCCATAGGCCGCGTGCCCAGATGCCGGGGCAGGCTGTCCAGCACGTCTACCCGGCTGGGCAAGTGACCCAACCACGGAAACAGCAGTGGCGTGTGCGTGGCGTCACCAGCGGCAGCTTTGGGCGCGGCAGACAGGCGCAGCGCGTAGGCCTCGATTCGCTCGAATTTGCTGTCCAGCGGGTCGGTGCTGTAGCCATGCTGGTTCAGATACATCGCGCCGATTCTCAGTTCCGGGTCGTCCAGCAGGAACAGCAGGTCGGCGGAGGTGTACAGGTCGCTGTCCAGCAGAAAACGGGCAGCGGCCATGCGGCGTTCCGGGTCAGCGTCGGGCGTGGGCTGAAGCAGGCCAAGAGCGAGAGCAGCGGCTCCGGGCGCATCTCGCATGGCGAGCGTGTAGAACGCCAGAAAAGCTTCTTGCCCCGTTCCGGTCTGCACGGCGGCCCGCGCCTGTGCCGGATCGTCCAGAAAGCCGCTGGCCTGAGTCAGCAGCGGGCGCAGGCGTTTCAGGTCGGTCACGTCGTAATTCAGGCCGAACCACACGTCGGCGGCCCGCACGGTGGCGGCAAAGCGGAGCAGGTCTTCCTTCAGAATCAGGCGCAGCATCCGGCCAAAGGCGTCGGGGTGGGCCTCGTCGATGCTTTCCAGAATGACCTGCCGCAGCCCTTCCTGACGCTGGGCGGCCAGCAGCAGCCCCTCCGCCAGCGCCCAGGCGTCCTGCCGCGCCGACACCAGCCACGCCCGCGTGACATGCCGCCCCATGCGGGCCACCGGATGCTGGGTGGCGGCAGTCTGCGCCAGCACGTCGAACACGGCCTCGTTGCCGTCGTCTATGGCCTGTGCCAGCAGCCAGCCCAGATCATCGGAACGCCAGCCCAGCAACCCCGCGTGCACGGCGAACCACTCCAGATCCTGCGGATACTCACGAATCAGGTTCCACAGCGCCCACACCCACGCGGCGGCCCGCTCCGCCTGCTGCGGCTGGCCCGGCGCCCGGAAGGCCCGCCGCGAGTAGCCCTGCGGATACGTATGGCGCGTGAGGAAGGTGTCTATGGTGCGCTCTACGGTGTCGGCAATCTGGGGAAACAGCACGCCCAAGAGGGCCGTGCGCTCTGCGCTGGGGGCAGCCAGAATCTCTTTCAGATACGTCAGACGCTCGGCCAGATGGTTGGGGTTGTAGCCCGTACCCGTATCGGCCCGCAGGAAGGCGAGGCGTTCGGCCTGTGCGGCAGGCAGAGCAGCGGCGCGGCGGTCATAGGCGGGCTTCCACGCCTTACGAAAGGTGCCGAGGTAAACATCGAGGGTCTGACCGTTCAGAGCAGGGCTAGTCATACTTAACCGCCCGCCAGAGGAGTGAGGCGCAGCAGCAGCAGCGTGCTGTCGGGGCGCAGGCTCAGGGGTTCATCCAGCGCCATGATCTGAAGGTCGTCCACGAACACGAAATACATGCCGTCGTTGTAGGCCAGCAGCGCCACCTTCACGGCTTCATCCGGTTCGGCCAGCCGCGCACTTTCCTGCGGCCCCACACTGACTTTGCCTGCTGCCGCGCCCGTATCCAGCTCGCGCTCGGTCAGCACCCGAAGCACGCCCGCACTGGCCTGCCGCCCGTTGTAGCCCTCCACTTCGGCCCTCACCAGCTGCTCCAGCAGCCCGCGCAGGGTCGTCACCTCGCCCACAAGTTCCAGCGG
>JAQBPF010000382.1 GCA_028287665.1 Deinococcus sp.
CGATTGCAATTCGTTCCGGGGCAATACGCCCTACTTCGATTTTCCGGATTACGGCGAGGCGCTGAGAACCGATTGTGGGCGGCGCGACCCCGGCGAGTTTGAACCCGCGCAGGGCAAAGGGGCGGCGGCGCGGGCTACCCTCTACTTTCTGCTGAGGTATCCGGGTGTGGTGCGGCAGTATTCGGCGCGGCACCTGCAAACCTTGCTGGCCTGGCACGCGGCCCAGCCTCCCGGCGACTGGGAACGCCACCGTAACGCGGCCATTGCGGCGCGGCAGGGCAACCGCAATCCCCTGATCGACCATCCAGAATGGGCCTTGGACGTGGAGTTCGGGGAAGGATTGGGGCGGTAGGGGAGAGCGGATCAGGGGCGTTTTGCAAGGCGACCTTTAACTTGCGCTGCCGCTTGCCGCATCTCTCCGCGCTACCCTGGCCCCATGTCTACTCCCGATTCTCCTGCCGATCAGCCCACCTCTGCGCCGCCTGTGGCCACCCGCACCGACAAGGGGGTGCGCGGGCACGAGTTGGATCTGCACGTCACCTTTGCCCAGGCCCTGCCACGACAACAGGCGCTGGCAGCACTGCTGGCCCTGGAAGGCATGACTGTGGAACTCTACGCCCCGCACGACCAACCGCAAGCGCCTGTTCCGTCGGCCCGCCTGACGGGCCCTCTCCGCGACGCTGAAGCGACACGCACCGCACTCACGGGTCTGCTGGCTGCCGATGCCCGCGTCATTGAAGTCGGCCTACACGGTTTTCTGCGCAGCGTGACCGGGCAAACTGAATGGATGCCGTGGCGCAAAAACGCCGTCTTGCCCCGGAACAGGGTAGACGGCGTGACGTTTGCTGAAGGCGTGAAATTTATTCTGGAATGACCGGAATGTTCAGGAGGCTTGAGGGGCGTGTCAGTCAGCAGTTCAGGCGCTGAGCGGCAACACCCAGGCCCGTGCTTTGGCTCCCTCGTCGTCGGCGGGGCGCAGCACCAGCACTTCCAGTCGGGCGTCGGGGCGCAGCAGGTAGGGCAACCAGGAATAGTTCAGGGAACTCAGGGCGGCGCGGGCCTGTTGGTCGGTATGGGGAATGCTGTGCAGCACCACCACGGCGCGCTCGCCGTGTGTGCTGACCCATACGTCGGCCTTGGCCTGCTGGTCTATGCCCAAAAAGTCCCGGTATTCAAATTGATGGTCGCGCCTGAGCAGGTGCATTCCCCGTGTCTCCTTTGTCTTCGTGTGCAAAACGGCTGTGTTTGTAACCTCAGCCTAACCGCTTTGCCCGTTTTGTCAAACAGTCCTTTGTCCCGCCTGTGCAGAGGTGTCCTGTTCTTCATTCCGGCGGGGCATTCTGTCAGATCGTCAATGACGAAAATGTCACAAGAGTAGAGGTCTGGCAGTCAGACGGAGGCAAACGAAAAAAAACGGGCAACCTGTACCAGCAGATTCACCCGGACAGAGCCTCCATATACAGTCTTGTGCCCCCCGCTTCCCTAGAATGACCGGGTGACTCCTGCGCCTGTCTCTGAACTCCTGCTGGAATATCAGGGGTATGTGCTGGCCTACCGGTTGCGGGCAGCCGTGGGCGGCCGCGTCGCGCCTCCAGGCGAGCAATTGCCCCTGCCCAGCTACGCGGCGCGGCGGCTGGAACGGCAGGAACTGGCCCGCACCCTGATCCGCGCTGGTCTTGCACCGGGCCGCATGGCCGAACTGGACCGCCTGTCGGATGAACTGATGTTCGGCTTCTGGCTCAATCCGTCCGAAGTGGCCGCCTTCCTGCGGGCCGCGATTCGGCAGGGCAGCCACCCGGCACTGGGCGACCCCGACGCTTTCGCCGCGCTGCTGACGCCGGGCGAGCAGGGAAGGTTGGGCCGCGCTGGTGTCCGGCTGGTGTGTGCTCACCACCTGACTTGCCTCACACTGGCTGCCCCCATGCTCGACCCGGACTCGCTGGCAAGTGTCTGGAAGCGGGTAGAAGCCACCACGCCGCCGCTGTTTATAGACGAACTGACAGGCCACACTTGACTGCATTCCTGAACGTGATCCGGGCCTTGTTGCCGCGCCGTTGCCCCGGCTGCGACGCCCAATTGGGGGCAGAGGCTGGCCTGTGTGGAGCGTGCAGAGCGGCCCTGATGCCCCGCATAGAGTGGCACAGCCCCATGCGCCCACAGCCCGAACCCCATCTGGTCACGCTGGGCCGCTATGTGGGTACCACCCGCCGCGCCGTGCGTGCCCTGAAATACGGCGGCGCACAAGACCTGTCGGGCGTGCTGGGAACCGTGCTGGCGCGGGGTATTCCGGCATCGTGGGGTGTTGCGTCGGTGGTGCCTGTGCCGCTGCACACGGGCCGTCAGCGCGAACGCGGCTTCAATCAGTCCATGCTGCTGGCCGAAGTGGTGGGGCGGGAACTGGGCATTCCGGCCCTGCCCGCCGTGCGCCGGATTCGCGCCACCACCCAGCAGGCCAAGCTGCACGCCAGCGAACGCAGCGCCAATTTAGCTGGAGCATTTCAGGCCGATGCGGGCCGCCTGCCGCGTGGCCCCGTGTTGCTGCTCGATGATGTGATGACTTCCGGCTCCACCTTACTGGCCTGCCGGGACGCGCTGAATGCTGCCGGAGTGCGCGAACTGTATTACGCCGTCATTGCCCGCTGAGGCTTGATTCGTCCTTCTCCCGAACCGCCCGCAAATGCTCCCGCTTTCCTTTCGGCCCTGCCCGTTTTTCTACGCTCAGGCCCGCGCCTGCCAGTGCCCGTCGCACCCGTCCCGCCGCGCTGTAAGTAGATAAGACGCCGCCCGGAGCCAAGGCCTTTGCCAATCGCGCCGCCAATTCCGGCGTCCAGACTTCCGGGTTGCGGTCAGGCGAAAAGCCGTCCAGATAGAGGGCCGACGCCCAAGCGGGCGGCAAGTCGGCGGTCAGCACATCTTGAAAATGGACGGTCAGGCGCACGTGTTCGGCTTCTAGATGCAGTGTGGCCTGTTGCCCCCAGCCGTCCAGCAGGGCCAGCCACGCCGCATGCTTCGCGCCCTCATTGCCCTCGGCAACGGCCCGCAAGACCTCTGCCGGGGCCGGGTCAAACTCGTAGGCCACGTATTCCAGCGGTACTCCCCGGC
>JAQBPF010000399.1 GCA_028287665.1 Deinococcus sp.
AAGCCGGAGCCATTCGGCCCCTCGGCCCCGTGTACGCCGCTCCCACCGGACAAACGCACCGCCCACAGCTCTGGACGGAGCGCATGACCCTCAAGCCCGACCCGTGGAAGGCCACCTGGGTTGACCGCTTAGAAAGTCTGGTGGACAACAAGTGGGAATTGCCGATGGCGCGAAGCGGCCCACACATGACCGGGAGCGATGACTGATGCCAGATTGGGTTATTCAACTGCTGATTACGTTGCTCAAGGGTGTGGGCGTGGCACTTGGCCTGCTCACCACCTTTGCCTATATGACCCTGATCGAGCGGCGGCTTCTGGCCCGGATGCAGATTCGGCTGGGGCCAAACCGCGTCGGCCCGATGGGACTGCTCCAGCCCCTCGCTGACGCTATCAAGAGCATCTTTAAGGAAGACCTGACGGTCACGCTGGCCGACAAACTGGTGTACACCCTCGCGCCGATTATTGCCATCGGGTGTGCGCTGACTGCCTTTGGTGGCCTGCCCGCTGGCCCTCCCGGAAGCCTGTTCGGGGCCGATCCGTGGGTGTACAACCTCGACGCCGGACTGCTGGCGCTGCTGGCGATCACCTCTATGGGCGTGTACGGCATCTTTCTGGGCGGCTGGGCGTCGGGCAGCAAGTACCCGATTCTGGGTGGCCTGCGTTCCAGCGCCCAGATGATCTCCTACGAACTCGGCATGGGCCTGAGCGTGCTGGGGCTATTGATGCTGGTCGGATCCACCTCCTTTCACGCCATCACGCACTGGCAGGCCAACAACGGCTGGATGATCCTGTTTCAGCTCACGGCCTTCGTCCTGTTTCTGATCAGCTCATTTGCCGAAACCAACCGCACCCCCTTTGACCTGCCCGAAGCCGAACAGGAAATCGTGGCGGGCTACCTGACCGAATACAGCGCGATCAAGTGGGCGCTGTTCCAGATGGCCGAATACGTGAACATGATCACCGCCTCTGCCGTGATGTCCACCCTGTTTTTCGGTGGCTACCGGGGGCCGCAGTTCCTGGAAGGTCTGATTCCCGGCATCGCCAGTTGGCCCTACATCTGGCTGTTCGCCAAAATTGCGGCGTTCCTGTTCCTGTTCATCTGGGTTCGCGCCACCCTGCCCCGCTTGCGCTACGACCAACTGATGCGCTTTGGCTGGAAGCTGCTGTTGCCAGTGGCGCTCACCAATACGGTGCTGACGGCAGCCATCATCGCCTTTTCCACGGGCCGTCTGCGCGTCTGGCTGTTGGTGCTGCTGGGCGTGGCAGGTGTGGCCCTGCTGATCGGCTTCAGCGACCGCGTGCGCGTGCTGTGGACAACTCCCACCGTGCGCCGCGAAGACGTGAACCTGACGCCTGCGCGGCCTGCCGGGGGAGACTGAATGCCCGCGTTACTCCAGTTCTCTCGACGCTCTACCGACCACTCACCACTCAACGTTTTCACTGCCGGAGGCAACTATGGGCGTCCTTGAGATCGCCAAGGGCATGGGCATCACGCTCGGCAAACTGTTTCAAAAGCCCGTCACCGTCAGCTACCCCGAACAGCGGGCCACCCTGCAACCCCGCTTTCGTGGGCGTCATGTGCTGACCCGGCACCCCGGCACCAACCTCGAAAAATGCATCGGCTGTAGCCTGTGCGCCGCCGCCTGCCCCGCCTACGCCATCTATGTGGAGGCCGCCGAAAACGACCCCGCCAACCCCACCAGTCCCGGCGAACGCTACGCCAGCGTCTACGAAATCAACATGCTGCGCTGCATTTTTTGCGGCATGTGCGAGGAAGCCTGCCCCACCGGAGCGGTGGTTATGGGCAACGAATTCGAGATGGCCGATTACCGTTACGGCGACTTCGTGTATGCCAAAGAAGACATGCTGGTGGGCGTGGAAGGCAGCCTGCCCCAGCGCCGCGAAGCTGCCCGTAAGGGGCAACCGGTACGCCTCGGCTTCAAGGTAGAGGGCGGCCCCAGAGCCGAATTGGAGGGGGTGACGTACCCTCAATGATGCTCGCGTTTATCATCCTCGGCGCTCTCACGCTTGTCGGCGGCGTCATCACCATTGCTGCCCGCAACGCCGTTCACGCTGCACTCGGACTTGTTGGCACCCTGCTCAGCGTGGGCGGCCTGTTCGCCTCCATGAACGCCTCTTTTCTGGCGGCCACACAGGTCATCGTGTACGCCGGGGCGATCATGGTGCTGTTCCTGTTCGTCATCATGCTGCTGAATGCCAATCAACCCGTGACCGGGCGCGACCCCGTGCCGTTTGTGCGCGAACTGGCGGGCATCGGCGGCACGCTTCTGGCCGGGGCGTTCGTGGTGCTGGCCTTTACCTACAAAGACCCCCCAGCGTTGGCGCAGAATGTGGCGGCCTTGCGGGGCGGTACGGCGGGCGCAGTCGGAGAAACCCTGCTGACCCGCTTCCTGCTGCCCTTCGAGGCGGTCAGTGTGCTGCTCCTGGTCGCCATCGTGGGCGCAGTGGCGCTGGTGCAGCGGCCCGTGCCTCAGCCGGACGGCGTGCCTGACACTGAACCCGCTGGCGTGCTGTCCCCCGACACCAGCCTTGTTTTTGAAGCCGTGAATCAGGAAGCTGCCCTCAAACAAACGGTACTGAAAGAAAGGGGGCGTGCCTGATGGTTCCTACCTCGTACTACATCGCCCTGTCCGGCATCCTGTTCGCGCTCGGCATGATCGGCGTCCTCACGCGCCGCACCGCGATCTTGGTCTT
>JAQBPF010000412.1 GCA_028287665.1 Deinococcus sp.
CAGCCGGAATTCGGCGGGCAGGGCGTGGGCCGCACTGACCAAGTGAATCACGCCGCCCGCTCTGGACTCGTCGCCCAGCAAAGTGGAATACACACGGGTCACGTTGCCGTCTACATCGGTGTCAAAACGGTCTGCACGGATAATCCCCGCCCCGCGCAGACGCACCGTGCCGCCCGGAATCAGGCGCTTGAAGCCTTTGGGCGGCGTGGCGCTGAAGTCGTCCTGCTCTATGTACAGTTCAGAGCTGAGGGGCACGTCGCGCACGGCCTGCTCTGGCGGCACACGCACGCCCCCCGGCAGAGGCACCAGACCGTCTTCGCTGGCCTGTACCACGTCGTGCGGGTAATAGGGAATGGGCAACAAGCGTTCGCCGTCCAGGCCACTGAGCGTCACCGGCAACGGTTCCAGAACAGCCATCACACGGGGTGCCCGGTGGTTCAGGTCGCCGCGCACGGCGTTTTCATAGACAGCCAGGTCCACGGTGCGGTTGGTGCGGCTGACCCCGATCTGGGCGGCAAAGGCCCGCACGGCTTCGGAGGTCACGCCTAAACGCCGCTGGGCACGCAGCGTGGGCATCCGGGGATCATCCCAACCCGCCACATGGCCTTCATTGACCAACAACCGCAATTTGCGCTTGGAGACGATGGTGTATTCCAGGCTGCGCCGCCCAAATTCATACTGATGGGGGCGGGGATTGAACCCCAGAGTGTCCATCAGCCAGTCGTAAATGGCGCGGTTGTCCACAAATTCCAGGCTGCACATGGAATGCGTCACGCTTTCGAGGGCGTCTTGCAGCGGGTGCTGAAAGTCGTACATGGGGTAGATGCACCACGCCTTGCCTGCCCGGTAGTGGTCGGCCCGCAAAATCCGGTACAGCACGGGGTCCCGCAGCTTCATGTTGGGATTGGCCAGATCAATTTTGGCCCGCAGGACGTGTGCGCCTTCAGGGAATTCTCCGGCCCGCATCCGGGCGAACAGGTCCAGGTTTTCTTCGACTGGGCGCTCACGGTAGGGGCTGGGCGTGCCTGCCTCGCTGGTGGTGCCGCGCAGGCGGGCCATCTCGTCGCCGCTGACCGAATCCACGTAGGCTTTGCCCATCTGGATCAGCTTTACGGCGTAGTCGTAGTACCGCTCGAAGTTGTCGCTGGCGTAATACAGATGCTCGCCCCACTGCCAGCCCATCCAGGCCAGATCATCCTGAATGCCCTGGGCAAATTCCTCGCTCTCGCCTTCGGGATTGGTGTCATCCATGCGGAGGTGGTAGCGGCCCCCGTACTGCACCGCCGTCTGGAAATCCAGAAACGACGCGAAGGTGTGGCCCAGATGCAGGTAGCCGTTGGGTTCGGGGGGAAAGCGGGTCACGATCTGGGGGTACTTGCCGGACTCCAGATCGCGTTCAATGATTTCGGTGATGAAATTGGGGGCCACGCGGGCTGCACTGGCAGCGGCGGCAGGAGTGGGTGTGGCGTCGGGCACGGTCATGGAATGCAGAATACCCGCCTTGCCCGCCAGGAAAGGCGAGTGGCTACACCGACCGGCCTGCCAGAGAGGCTGTTAGAAAGATCACTAAACATAGAGGATACGTAAGGTCCGCGTCACTGACAACCCGGTAGGCTCGGCCATATGTCCGCTCCCACGCCGCCGCGCACCATCCTGATCGTGGATGACAGTTCTGGCGTGAGGCTGATGCTGGCCCGCCTGCTGGCCCCACATCTGTCGGTGCGCCTGGCGGATGGAGCCAGCAGCGCCCTGGACGCCCTGACGCCCGAAACGGCCCTGGTGCTGTCGGATGTGCGGATGCCCGGAGAAAGCGGCCTGGACCTGGCCCGAATTCTGCGGGAGCAGCGCCCCGACCTGCCCGTGGTGCTGATGACTGGCGTGGTCGAAGACGAACTGAGGGCGCAGGCCCTCGAACTGGGCGTGCTGGACGTGCTGCGTAAACCCATTACGCCCGGCACGCTCTTTCCGGCCCTGCGCGGCTGGCTGGGCGAGGGGCTGGAAGAGTTGATCCCTGAGGTGGGGGTGGCCGAAGCGGCTGGCTCTGGGCCAGCGGCTCCCCCGCCCGCAAGTCCAGAAGTGAGCCGGGCCATGATGGCAGGTCTGGGCCTGCTGCCGGGTGTGGCAGCGGTGGCCCACTACGATCCTCAGGGCATGCTGCTGGAAGGCCAGGGCGCGGCGCTGCCCACCGATCTGGGTCAGTCTGTGCGCGTGCTGGTCATGGCTTCCCGCGTCAGTGGCCCTCACCTCGGCACCTCCTATCCGCCCCGCGCCGCACAGGTGGAATACCAGGACCGCGTGCTGGTGGTGGCCCCCACGCCAACCGGGTTTCTGGCCGTTCTGGTGCGCGATACACCGGGTGCCAGTACCGTAAAAGCCTGGCTGCGCCACCGCCTGGGCGAACCGGTGGGCCACACCACCTGACCGGAGCAGCTGAAGCCGGGGCGGCCCGATGGATCTGTGCCCGTCAACACCCACCGGGCCACCAGGAGCGGAAGGGGGAAAGGAGTTCAAGAAGCGCTGCTGTGGCGCACGAACAGGCCGCCTCTTGTGTCCCATACTCTAAACTGCCTCATGCTCACGTTTGCAGAGGCGGCACGGCAACCTGAAGGCCGTGTGGGCGCAGAGGCTCACCGTTTGGCGGCCCAGGAATCAGAGGTACCGGGGGGCATGGTGGTTCCGGCGTCTTTCGAAGAGGGCTTTTACCTGGGCGCGAACTTACCTGAGCAGATCAGGCGGCTGTTTTCGGTGATCAATCCAGCGCGGGTGGATGAAGACCATCTGGAGGCGCTGTGCGTGCGGGCGCAGGAGTTGGTTCGCACCAGCTACCTGCTGGACGATGCCGTGCAGAAGTTTTACCGGGCGCTGGCCAATGCGGGTCTGGCTGGAGCGGGCCTCGCCGGGGTCGCCATCCGGGACGTGCATCTGCGCCGCCCCGGAGAACTCAGCAGCGAATCCGCCCACGTGACGCCGCCCGGAACTGCCGCGCTGCACGCCCTCAAACGCCTCTGGACCTCCGACTGGACTTTTGATGCCGTCCTGACCCGCCTGGACGACACTGGCGGCGTGGGCTTGGATGCCCGGCCCACCTTGATTCTGCCCGGCCCGCCCGGCGTACCCGACAGCGCCAGAGCCGCCGCATTGGGCGTGCGCGTGGCCCTGGTCAATCCATTTGGCCTGGTCGGGCTGCTGTAGAGCTTGAGGCCCGGCGCCTCTGCGCCAGCACTGCACCGCCCAGAATCAGCAGGCCGCCCAGCAGCACGGCAGGGCGCAGTGGTTCGTCCAGAATCAGGAAGGCCAGCAGCACCGTAAACAGCGGCTCCAGCGTGCCCAGCAAACTGGCGCGGGCGGCCCCCAGGCGGGCAATCGCGCCGTACAGGGCAGGCACGGCAACGATGGTAGACACCAAGGCCATGCCGCCAATGACGCCCCACTGCGGCCAGGTGGTCGGCACGCCCAGTTGACCGCCCACGCCCGCCAGCACCGTGAACCACACGCCCGACACCAGCGCCATATGCGCCGTGGCCGCCAGTGGGCTGACCCCCAGCAGCCAGCGTTCGGAGGCCAGCAGGTACAGGGCGTACAGGAAGCCCGCGCCTGCGGCCAGCCCCAAGCCCAGTGCGTTCTGGTCGCCTGCACCGGGAATGCCGATCACGAGGGCCAACCCCGCCCCGGCCAACGCCACCGCGCCCAGTTGCCTGCCGCCCGGTTTGCGGCCCAGCACGGCCCAGCCCAGCAGCACCACAAACGCCGGGGCCAGATACAGCAGCAGGCTGGTGGTTCCGGCACTGATGCGGTCCAGTGCGCCGAAATACAGCGTGGTCGCCAGCGCATACAGCACGCCCACGCCCGCCATCCTGCCCCGCGCCTGCCAGGTCAGCCCGCGTGAGGT
>JAQBPF010000429.1 GCA_028287665.1 Deinococcus sp.
CCATCGGTCAGGCGGCCATCGTCCAGCACCTGAAGGAAGGTGTTGTACACGTCTGGGTGGGCCTTCTCGATTTCGTCCAGCAGGATCACGCTGAACGGTTGACGGCGCACGGCTTCGGTCAGGCGGCCACCCTGCTCGTAGCCCACGTAACCGGGAGGCGATCCGATCAGTTTGGAGATGGAGTGGCCCTCCTGAAACTCGCTCATATCCACGCGGATCAGCGCCCGTTCACTGCCGAAGAGGGTGCGGGCCAAGGCTTTAGCCAGGTGGGTTTTGCCCACACCGCTGGGGCCGACGAACAGAAAGGAGGCGGCCACGCGGGCACGTCCACCCAGACCCACGCGGGCGCGGCGCAAGGCCGAACTCAGGGCGCGAATGGCTTCGGGTTGGCCGTACACCTGATCGGTCAGTTGGCCTTCCAGGTCGCTCAGTTGCGCCGCTGTTTCCTCGGTATAGATGCCGCCCATAGAGTTGATCACGCTCTCGATGTCGTCACGGGCCACCATCGGCTCTCCGTCCTCGGTTTCGGCCACGGGGATACCCACGCTCATGTTCAGGCGCACACGGCTGGCGGCCTCGTCGATCAGGTCGATGGCCTTGTCGGGGAAATTACGTCCTGGCAGGCTGCGTTCTCCGATTCGCACGGCCAGTTCCAGCGCCGTGTCGGGAATCTGCACGCCGTGATGTTCCTCATAGCGGCTGCGGAGGCCGCGCAGGATCTGCAACGTTTCGGCGGGGCTGGGCTCCAGCACGATCACGGGTTGGAATCGCCGTTCCAGCGCGGCGTCCTTTTCGATGTAGCGGTGATATTCGCCCGTGGTGGTCGCGCCGATAACCTGAATTTCGCCCCGGCTCAGCGCGGGTTTCAGAATGTTGGCCGCGTCCAGCGTGCCTTCTGCGCCGCCCGCGCCCACCAGCGTATGCAACTCGTCGATAAAGGCCATGACTTTGGCATTCCGCAGTTCTTCGATGATCTGGCGCAGGCGCTCTTCAAACTCGCCCCGGTACTTGGTTCCAGCCACCACACCGCTCAGATCAAGGCTTACCAGCCGGACGCCGTGCAGGTTGGGGGGCGTGCGCTTCTCGTGAATGGCGAGGGCCAGCCCTTCCACAATCGCGGTCTTGCCCACGCCCGGATCACCGATCAGCACCGGGTTGTTCTTGGTGCGGCGGGTCAAGATCTGGGTCACGCGGCGGATTTCCTCGCTGCGGCCAATCACGGGGTCCAGTTTGCCTTCGCGGGCCTGCTTGGTCAGGTCGCGCCCGTATTCATCCAAAAAGGGCGTCGCCACGGGTTTGGCCGCCTTGCCGCCGCCTGCTTCTCCCTGCGCCAGCACACGCCAGCGAATGGTGTCCACATCTTTGGTCAGTTCCTGCAAGATCCGGAAGGCCACGCCGTCGCCCTCGCGGATAATGCCCAGCAAAATATGCTCGGTAGAAGTGACCTGTGCGCCCAGGCTGCGGGCCTCGGCACTCGCCAGTTCCATCACCCGGCGGGCGCGGGGCGTGATGCTGGGGGCGTCGTTCAGGCGGTTGCCCTCGCCCCGGCCAATGATTTCCTCGACCCGGCGGCGCAGTCCATCCAGGCTGGCGCTGAACTCGGTCAGGATGGTGGCGGCGGTTCCGCCCTCACGCATCAGGCCCAGCAGCAGGTGTTCGGGGCCAACCATGGCGTGGCCCAGGCGGTTGCCTTCCTCACGGGCGTAATGGAACACTAGTCGGGCGCGGTCATCGTATCTGTTCATGGGCTACCCCCGGTCTGGACTACTCGGCACTCACTTTGGGTGCTGTGGGCGCAATGCTCGGCGCAAGACAAATGCAGGACAAGTGCGAGACGCGCGGGCAGAAGACGTTCAAAAGCTGGTCTTGAAGGTGGTGAGGGCCAACTTGGTGGTGCGGAGACTGCTGGTTCAGAGTCTAGAGTATCGCCCCTTGCCGACATGAGGCGCGGCCAATCTCACGATTCTTGACCCAGTGTTCTAGAGAACCCCCACCCCACCCCCCAGTTTTCGCGTTTTGCCCCGGCGTGGGCTAGCATGACTGCCGCCCTGCCGCGCGCCGAATGGTTTGTGTTCAGCGCCCGCGCAGCCCGAAGGAGACCTGTTCTTGCCCGTCATTCGCCTTGAACTCTGTACCGAACATATCAGCGTGGACCAGCGTGAAGCCCTGCTCAACGCCGTCTGGGACACGCTCCGCATCAGCCCCGGCATGGTCAGTGCCAACGGCAATGTCGAACTGGCCCTCAAGCAGTGCGGCGACAGTGTAGACCCCGCCGACACCCCTCTGGTGCGCGTGGACGGTCAGGAATACCGCAACGTGACCCCGGCCCGTCTGGTGACGCTCCTGAGCCGTTGGGCGCGGTAGAGCCGCCTATTCGACCACTGGCGGCCTCAGGAATGGTTCTTCTCTCCTGAGGCCGCCAGTTTTCTTGGCCTTCAGCGGGCGCTGTTGCGGCTTTCTTTAAGGTCAAGCACGCCCGTAAAGTGGTCGAGCTGCACGTTCAGGCGGTAGCGGCCAGCCTCGCCCTTGCCAACCACCTGGAGCGCCCATTGACCCTTGGGGCAAGCCTGGCCTGCAATCTGTGTGCCGCTGGGTTCATAGAGGCGCACCACAGCGCGGCCCCCTGACGTACTACAGGTGCCCGTCACGCCCACCGCCTGCCCTGGCTCGAACACCTCGAAAAAATAATTGTTCTCGCCCTGGGCATTCAGCATCCGTGTCGGGATCAACGTGACGTAGCCGAACCGCAGGCCCACTGTGTAATACAGGATGCCCACGAGCAAGGCCAAAGCAACCACCAAAAAGCGCATTGCTTGAGTGTACCTGTTGATTCTCCTCAGAGAGGCTCATAAAGTGGGCGTGCCCCCATTGCTGCCGTTCAGGATTGAGGCTTCCTGCCTGCTCCGAACCGTCAGGGACCGTCACGCTTCTTGCGGACCTGATAGGTCAGCAAGTCGGCGTACATCTTGGTGCGGGCCTGGGCCCCCTTCCAGAACCCCCGCTTTTTCTCTTTGACCACCTGCGCCACGTTCGGTAATTCCACGTAATCCCAGTGGGCTCCTGTGGCCTTCAGGGCAGAAGTGATCGGAGGCTCGGGCCAACGCTCCTCACCCAGACGGGGCACAGCCAGCAACCAGGCGCGGCGGCAGGCCCGCTGCCCGCTGAGGTGAGGCGTCAGCTTGTTGCCCCAGTCGCTGACAAAGCCGCCTCCCTCAAATACGCCGATGGTCATGTCTAGCCTGCCGTCCAGCACAGGAGTCAGCAGCAGGTCCAGATGCTCGCGGGTCAGGCCCACCAGATCGGCGTCCAGCATGACCACGAATTCGGCCTGCGTCTGTTCCAATGCCGCTTTGA
Source organism: Deinococcus sp. (assembly GCA_028287665.1). Classification (GTDB taxonomy): domain Bacteria; phylum Deinococcota; class Deinococci; order Deinococcales; family Deinococcaceae; genus Deinococcus. The sequence continues at coordinate 3,355 of JAQBPF010000429.1, forward strand.
GGGCAGGACCCTTGCCGACATTCTGGGCCAGGTCGAGCACCTGTGCCCCAGCAGCACGCGCCACAGCCGCTGTCGCGTCCCCGCTGCCATCCGAGACCACCACGACGTTGGGGGTCAGGGTCAGGCCTACTCGCACCACTTCTCCCACCGTGTCAGCCTCATTAAAGGCGGGAATGACCACAGCCACCTGCGCGGGGCTGAGCTGTGTGGAGTTGGGCGAACCTGGGGCCGTCATCGTCTTCATGGTAAGGGAAGACAGCAAGGTTCAGGGGTCAGGAGGCCAGAGGCCGAGCGGGGGCAGCCTCTGGGATGAGGTTGGTCTGTCTGGGGACAGGTCAATCCGCCGTCCTCAAAAGAAGCGGCTGACGTCTCGGATGACCACGAACACCATCAGCAGCATGACGAAGGCAAAGCCCGCCATATTGATGGCCTGCTCCTGCGCCAGCGTGAGTGGGCGGCGGCGCACGGCTCCGATCAGCACCAGCAGGATGCGCCCGCCGTCCAGCCCCGGAATCGGAATCAGGTTGAAGAAGGCCAGCGACAGGTTCAGCAAAATGGCGACCTGCACCAGGGCCCAGGGACTCAGTGCGGCGGCGCGGCTCACGATTTCTGCCGTGCCAATCGGCCCGCTGACGTTTTCATCCCGCGAGAGGTCCAGCGTGACGAAGCGGGTGAACAGGTTGCCGAACGCCCGCAGGATTTGCGGCACGGCGTCTACCGTGGTTTGAATGGAGGTGGCAAAGGCGACAGGCAGCGTGGCGGGCTGCACATCCGGGCCGTACTGAATGCCCAATTTCTGCGCCACACCGTTCACGCGGGCCGTCCAGTCGTACGCCACTTCTCGCACCGCTCCGGCGCGTTCCACTGTCAGGGTCTTGCGGCCATCCTGCGCCAATGTGGCCCGCACGCCTTCCCAGCCCGCCACCACAGTTCCGCCCACGGTCTGGGTGTCGGGTATATCCTGGCAGTTGTTGGAGGTGATCACGTCGCCTGCCTGCATTCCCAGGGC
>JAQBPF010000439.1 GCA_028287665.1 Deinococcus sp.
CGCCGCAACGTGGGCAGGTCGCGGGGGCGGCGGCCCCGAATAGACACGTTGGTGGGGGAGGGGGCGTCGGGCGGCAGGGTCACGGGCGCATCATGGCAGACACTTGGGCCGCAGCAACAGCGGGGAAGGGTTCATGCTCTGCCTCACTTGAAGGGGAGGGTATCCCCGCTTGCTCCCACTGTCACCTTGCCGCCCCCTTTCAGGCGTCCGAACAGCAGTTCGTCGGCCAGCGGGCGCTTCAGCTTTTGCTCGATCACGCGGGCCAGCGGGCGTGCGCCCATCTGCGGGTCATACCCCTGTTTTGCCAGCAGGGCGCGGGCAGCGGGCGTGACCGTGATCGCCACATTGCGCTCGGCCAGTTGCACGGTCAGCTCGCGCAGGAACTTGTCGACCACGCCCGCCATGACTTCGGGGGCCAGCGGCGAAAAGTGCAGCACGGCGTCCAGGCGATTGCGGAACTCGGGGCTGAAGGTGCGTTTCACAGCCTCGGCGCTCTCGCCTGTGCGTGCCACTTGCGAAAACCCCAACCCCGGACGGCTGGCGTCGGCGGCTCCGGCATTGGTCGTAAAGATCAGCAGCAGGCCACGCCCGTCCACCTTTTTGCCCGTGTGGTCGGTCAGCGTGCCGTGATCCATCAACTGCAAAAACAGGTTGTAGATGTCGGGGTGCGCCTTTTCGATTTCGTCGAGCAGCACCACCGCATGAGGGTTTTTGGCCACCGCGTCGGTCAGCAGGCCGCCCTGATCGAATCCCACGTAGCCGGGAGGCGCACCGATCAGGCGGGCCACCGTATGTGCCTCCTGATACTCGCTCATGTCGAAGCGGGCCAGATGCACGCCCAGGCGCTCTGCGAGGGCGCGGGCCAGCTCGGTTTTGCCGACTCCGGTGGGGCCAGCAAACAGGAAGGCCGCCTGAGGCTTCTGCGGATCGCGCAGGCCAGCGCGGGCCAGTTTGACGGCGCTGGCCACAGCAGTCACGGCTGCCGCTTGTCCCAGCACCCGCTTGCCCAAATCGGCTTCCAGCGTCGCCAACGACTGCACTTCCTCGGCCTTCACCGCGCCCACGGGGACTCGGGCCATTCGGGCCACCGTCGCCTCTATGTCGGCCTCGTCAATCTCGCCACCCACGCCGACAGAAGACCGCGCTGCACCCGCCTCGTCAATCACGTCTATGGCCTTGTCGGGCAAAAAGCGGTCACGCAGATGCCGCGCACTCAGGCGCACAGCGGCGTCCAGCGCGGCTTCGGTATACGTGACTTTGTGGTGAGCAGCGTACTTGGGAGCGAGGCCACGCAGAATGGCGATGGCGTCGGCCTCGGACGGCTCCGGCACATCTACTGGCTGAAAGCGCCGCCACAGCGCCCGGTCTTTTTCGAGGTGACGCAACTCGGCGGGCGTGGTGGCCCCCATCAGGCGCAGTTTGCCGCGTGCAAGCGCGGGCTTCAGCAGGTTAGCGGCGTCCATGCTGCCGCCCTCGGTGGCTCCGGCCCCGACCACCGTATGCAGTTCGTCTACAAACAGCACCGCGTTCTGGCCGTCCAGTGCAGCCAATACGCCTTTCAGTCGTTGCTCGAAGTCACCCCGGTAGCGCGTGCCTGCCAGCAGCGCCCCCAGATCCAGCGCATACACCGACGCGCCGCGCAGGAATCCGGGCGCTTTGTTGTCTGCGATGCGCTGGGCCAATCCCTCTGCCAGCGCCGTTTTGCCCACGCCGGGTTCGCCCACCAGCACCGGATTGTTCTTGCCGCGCCGCGCCAGCACATGCACCACCCGCGTCAATTCCGCGTCGCGACCAATGACCGGATCAAATTCTCCGGCGCGGGCCTGCGCGGTCAGGTCGGTGGTAAAGGCTTCGAGTGGGTCTACGGCCGCGTCTTCACCCGTCGCCGTTTCGGCGGGGCCGTCTATGCCAGCGGTCAGGCGTTCGCGGCTGCGCCCCGCGACTTTGGCCGTGCCGTGCGACACGTAGCCCAGCATGTCCAGCCGGGTAATCCCCTGGGCTTCCAGCGCGGCGCGGGCGGGCGAGTCTTCCTCTTCCAGCAGTTCTACCAGCACCCGCGCTCCATCGGCGGCCTCTTTGCTTTTGCCGCTGGCGTGCAGTTGCAGCACCGCGCCCTGCACCACGCGGTGTACGGCCAGAGTGAAATCGGGGCCGTCGTCGGGGTCGGTTTCGTCGGCAGGAAGCACCTCGAAGGTATCCAGCGTCTGTTGCAGCCTGTCGCGCAAGCTCTCCACATTTGCGCCCAAGGCCAGCAACGCCTCGCGGCCTTCGGGGTCGTGGGTCAGGGCCAGCAGCAGATGCTCCAGCGTCACGTATTCGTGCCCTGCTTCCCGCGCGTAGTCGGCAGCGCGGCCAATCGTTATCTGTAAATGATCTCCAATCACGAGTACCCTCCTGAATCTTGGCCCTCTGGTTCGGCCACCAGCATCAGCGGAAAGCCTTCCTGCCGGGCGTGGGCCGTGACCTGCGCCACCTTCGTTTCGGCCACCTCGCGGGTATACACGCCCGCCACGCCGCGCCCCTTGTGATGCACGGCCAACATGACCAATTGCGCTTCCTGCTCACCCTTGCGGAAATAGCGTTCCAGCACCATCACCACGAAATCCATCGGGGTGTAATCGTCGTTGATCAGCAGGACCCGGTAAAGGCGCGGGCGCTGCGTGGTCGTGCGGTCTAGCGTTTGCGTGCCGCTGTCTGGAGTGTTCCGGCGCGTCATGGGGGCAGTGTAGCGAAGTTGGCCGGAAGGGGGCGGGGCAGGGGTTACGGTGTGGCTTGGGGTTGACGTTTTGTTGGGCGGGTTTGATGGATTGCTGCCACGTTTTCCCCCACCCCCCGGCCCCCGCCCCCAAAGGGGTCAGGGGAGCTCAGCGCTCCGCTCGGGAGGATCGATCTTGTCGCGTTCCAACTCGGCTGAATCGTTCACCTGAAGGAGAATCGCCAGTCGTCTTGACACTGGAATTGGCCCGCCCACTGCGTGGACGACGGCCTCACACGCAATTGGGCGGGGACGATCTGGGGTGGCAGTGTTAGCCCCCCCCCTTCGCCTTTATCAGCCCTCAAACAAAACCCCTCCACTCACCTACGGAGCAGAGGGGAATTCCAGCTGAGGAGCGAGCTTCAGCCCTTCTTGGCGTCCTGCGCCGCACCCTTCACATCGGCCTTGACTTCGTTCGCTTTGGCTTTGGCGTCGGCGGCCACGTCAGCGGCTTTGTTCTGGGCGTTGTCGGCAGCCTTCTGAGCGCCTGCGGCCACGTCCCCTCCCTTGTCCTTGGCGGCGTCTACTGCTTTGCCCGCCTGTGCAGCCGCGTCCTGCGCCTTGTCTTTGGCGGTGTCTACAAACTTCTGACCTTCTTTCTGGGCGTCTGCCTTGATGTCCTGCGCCTTGTCCTTGGCGTCGGCAGCCACATCAGCAGCGGCGTCTTTGGCCTTGTCGGCGGCTCCGGTCACGGCGGCTTTCACGTCGCCTGCCACTTCTTTGGCCTTGGCAGCGGCGGCGTCTGCACCACCAGCGGCGGCGTCCTTCACTTCACCGGCTTTGTCGGCCAGAACGTCGCCTGCGTGCTGGGCGGCATCTTTGGTCTTCTCCCAGCCCTTGGCCACGCTGTCGCCCATGTCATGCACGGTGTCTTTCAGGCCCAGGTCGGCCAGTTTCTGATCCAGTGCTTTGCGGTTCTGTTCGCGGCTCAGGTAATAAGCACCTGCGCCGATCAGTGCGCCCAGCAGCAGGAGGCGTTTTACGGGAAAATGACGGTCATCTCGGTCAAACATATGAGAAATCCTAACCTGCGTTTCTCATGAACAGATGAGGACGCACTCAGGAGGGGTTCAGGCTGGGGTCAAATCCTGTGCTCTGAAGCGGGACGGTGCCCCAGGCTTTGCACCAATCGCAGCAGGTAGCCGTCCGGGTCAGCCACCACAAATTGACGGCTCCCTGCTTCCTGTGCATCTTGCTGATACCAACGTTCCTCCAGGGGCAGCAGAATGGAGCCGTTGGCCTCCCTGACCCGCCCATGCACG
>JAQBPF010000447.1 GCA_028287665.1 Deinococcus sp.
TCATGGCAAAACCTCGCAAAAGACAGGAGAGGGCGAACACCGCGCGGGAAACACGGTGTCGGGCGGCAGAGCAGGAACATTGGACGGTCAGCGCATCACAGGTTGACCCACCCCCCGCATCGGTTCGTTGGCTGGTTCATTGGCAACGGCATGGGCCGGGTGGAGCGTGACGGGCGTGGCCTTGAACGCGGGCATCTTCGAATGGGGATCGAGCGTGTGGGGATCGGTGAGCAGATTGGCGGTTTCAGGCCAGTGGAAGGGCAAAAACACCGTATCGGGGCGAATGCCAGGGGTGAGGGATACAGGGAGCGTGGTGCTGCCGTGCGCGGTCTTGAGGGTCACGGCGTCGCCTGCTTTCAGCCCATGCTGGCGGGCCGTATCGGGGTGCATCTGGGCAGTGTTTTCGGCCCGCAAACCTGCGTTCCGGCGCGTCTGGGTGCCGCTCTGGTACTGATTGCCCAGCCGTCCGGTGGTGAGCGTAAGTGAACGGGGAGAGGCTGTAAATGCAGGCAGCGTGGGCACATGCAGGGTCGCCAGTCCATCGGCGGTGGGATAGGTGGGCGCGTAGGCGTAGGGCGTATCGGGGCCAGCGGCGTGCGGCACGGGCCACTGGGCACTGGCGCGGTCAAGGCGCTCGGCGCTCAGACCGCTGTAATCGGCCTTGCCGCCGCGTGTAACCCGGAAGAATTCGTCCTGCAAGTCCCGGAAGGTGGCGTACTCGAAGCCGTGTGGACGGCCTACCGCGTGGGCCAGATTGCACAGGATTCGCCAGTCTTCACGGGCAGCCCCCGGCGCGGTGATCGCTTTGCGGCGGCGCTGCACCCGGCCTTCCAGGTTGGTGGTGGTGCCTTCTTCCTCGCACCACATGGAACCAGGTAGTACCAACGTCGCCAACTGCGCCGTTTCGCTGGGCAAAAAATCGATGACGATCAGGTGCTTCAGCGCCCGCAGCCGTTCGGTCACAAATCCGGCCCCCGCTGCGCTGACCACCGGATTTGACCCCAGCACGATCAGGGCTTCTATCTCGGAACCGCAGGCGTTCAGCAACTCCTGGGCGCTCTTGCCGGGTTGAGGCAGATCGGCGGGAGCGCAGCCCCACAGCGCAGCGATTTCGGCGCGGTGGCGGGGATCGCGCAGGCTGCGTGCGCCCGGCAACTGGTCGGTTTTCTGGCCGTGTTCGCGCCCGCCCTGGCCGTTGCCCTGTCCGGTCAGGGTGCCGTAGCCGCCGCCCGGTTTGCCAAAATGCCCGGTCAGAAAGGCCAGATTCAGCAGCGCATGAACCGTGTCGGTGCCGTGTGCATGCTGCTCTGCGCCGCGTCCGGTGAGGATCAGGGGCTTGGTGGCACCCGCGTAGGCGTGGGCCAGCGCCATAAATTCGCTTTCGGGAATGCCGCATTCGTGGGCCACACGGGCGGGCGGGTAGTCGTCGGCCTGCCACAGCACCCCGGTCAGGCCGTGTGCGGTGGCGGTGGGCCGAATTTTGCCCCACTGTTTCATCAGGTGCAGCAGCCCCAGTGCCAGCACGCCGTCGCTGCCAGGCCGAATCCCCAGATGCTTGCCCGCCACTTTGGCCGTGGTCGTGGCGCGGGGGTCTATGGCGTACACCAGCGCCCCCCGGTCTTTGGCGGCCTTGAGGTACTGCATGATGGGCGGCAGCGTTTCGGCAATGTTCGCGCCCACCAGCAAAATCAGGTCGCTCGTGCCCATATCGGACAGCGGGAAGCCCAGCCCCCGGTCATAGCCCACCGTGCGGTTGAGGGCCGTGCTGGCCGACGCCATGCAGTAGCGCCCGTTGTAGTCGATGTTGGCCGTTTTCAGCGCCAGTCGGGCAAATTTGCCCAGCAGGTAGGTCTTCTCGTTGGTGAGGCTGCCGCTGCCGTACACGCCCACCGCGTCAGGATTGGCCGCCAGCATCGGCGTCAGGGCTTCACGCACATAGGCCATCGCCTCGGCCCAGCCCACGGGCACCAGTTGGCCGTTTTTCCGCAGCATCGGCGTGGTCAGGCGCTCGGGGTGGCGCAGATCGCTGAGGGCCGCCAGCCCCTTTTTGCAGACCGTGCCGTGTGCCACCGGGCACTCCTTGGTGGGCGTGATCTTCACGGGCAGGTTGTTTTCGATGTGCAGATCGAAGTTGCACTGCACCGCGCAGTAGGGGCAGGTGGTGCGCACCAGCCGGGGCACGGCGGGCGGCAACACACTGGAAGCGGAGACGTGCGGCGCAGACATGGCCTCACCTTGCGGGGTACTTGGACACATGTCAAGGCCAAATTTGCAGAGTGAAATCTTTTTTGATGACACTTGGCAATACACGTCTAAATTGTGCTGTTACTGTTTCAGTAAATTTGCAGTTTGTTCGGAAATCTATTGACAATCGGTGTGGAATCGTTCCCAATAGGGGGCAGAGAGGGTGCGGCATGTAAGTTGGCCTTCCCTGACCCGGCCAGCCCCTCGCCTTCCCCGCCTGCTTTACGCCAGAGATTCGTGAGATTGAGAGAGGTTTTTGATGTCGCAACCCACCCGTTCTGCCGTTCCAAGCACCTTGCCACACGTCGTCGTTGTGGGCAGCGGCATGGTCAGCCACCGTTTCGTAGAACAGCTCCGGGCACAGGCCGACGCAGATTGCCTGCGCGTCACCGTTATTAGCGAGGAGTCCCGGCTGGCCTATGACCGGGTGCATCTGAGCAGCCACTTTGACCAACCGCGCCCCGATCTGGCCCTGGCGACTCCTGCGGGCTACGCCGAGCTGGGCGTGGATGTGGTGTTTGGCCGCGCCAGCCACATCAACCGCACCACCCGCAGCGTGAGCGTGGGCAACGCTGAACTGACTTACGACGTGCTGGTGCTGGCCACCGGAAGCTTTCCCTTCGTGCCGCCGCTGCCCGGCAAGGACGCGGCGGGCTGCTTCGTGTACCGCACGCTGGATGATCTGGACGCCATTCGCACGGCGGCGCAGGCATTGCAGGCGGCGGGAAAAAGCGTAGGCGTGGTCATCGGTGGCGGGTTGCTGGGGCTGGAAGCGGCGGGCGCCCTGGGCAAACTGGGCCTGAATACGCATGTGGTGGAATTTGCGCCCCAACTGATGCCCGCGCAACTGGACGCCGAAGGGGGCGCGACGCTGCGCCGAACCATAGAGGGCATGGGCATCGGCGTGCATGTGGGCAAGGCCACCTCTGAAGTGTCGGTAGATGGGGATGGACAGGTCACCGGGTTGGCCTTTGCCGACGGCTCCAGCCTGCCCGCCGACTTGGTGGTGTTCTCGGCAGGCATCCGGCCCCGCGACGAGTTGGCCCGCTCCAGTGGCCTGAGCGTGGGCGAGCGCGGCGGCATTGCCATCGACGACCGCTGCGTGACCTCTGACCCGGCGGTGTACGCGGTGGGCGAATGTGCGCTGCACGACGGGCGCGTGTACGGGCTGGTTGCCCCCGGGTACAGCATGGCGAAGGTGGCCGCCGCCAGCCTCCTGACCGATCTGGGCCTGAATCCGGCCTCTGAAGCCCGCTTCACGGGGGCCGACCTGTCCACCAAACTGAAACTGCTGGGCGTAGAGGTGGGCAGTTTTGGCGACGCCAGGGGCACGACCCCCGGCGCACGCACGGTCAGTCTGAGCGACAATGTCCGCAACACCTACAGCAAACTGGTGCTCTCGGAAGATGGACGGCGCGTGCTGGGCGGCCTGCTGGTGGGCGACACGGCCCGCTACGGCGACCTGCTGGATTTAACGTTGAGTGGCACGCCCCTGACCGTGCCACCCGAAACGCTAATTGTGCCGCCCCTGCCCGGTGGCGCAGCCCTGCCTGCTGCGGCCAACGCCCTGATCTGCTCCTGCGAAAACGTGCGCTCAGACGCGCTGTGCAGCG
>JAQBPF010000451.1:0-2500 GCA_028287665.1 Deinococcus sp.
TGGCCCTCAGCGTGGGCGGTGGGGCCGGGGCACTGAGTTTGCTGGACCGGGCAGGCCGGGAAGTGCCGCTGGCCGGGGGCACGGCCCGCTGGCGTTTTGCCGTGCCCGGCGTGCCCGACGCCCTCGCTGCCACGCCTGATGCCGGGCGCTTTGCGTTGGCGGTTCCGGGGGCGCTGTACCTGCTCGACAGTACGGGCAGGCTGCGCCAGACGCTGAAACTGCCGGGGCTGAGGATCATCAGCCTGGCGTTTGCCACAGGCGGCGTGTTGTCGGCGCGGGCCAACGATGCCGCGCTGGGCGGAGAACGCACGCTGGCCTGGCAACTGGATGCAGCGGGTCAGCTCAAGGCCCTCGCCCTCCCCCCATTGCCCGAAGGCAGCCGCTACACCCTGCCCATCTCTGCCGTCCTTCTGCGCGAAGATGTGCGCCGCGCTGCCCAGACTGGCCCACTTCAGTCGCGCCTGAGTGTGCAGAGCCTTGCAGGTGGCCTGCGCTGGCAGGATGCCTGGGGGCCGGAAACCGCTGCGCTGCCCAGTCCTGATGGTCAAACCCTTTTGCGGGCCAGAGCAGTTGCCATTCCCGGCCAGCAAGACATTGCTGCGCTCAAGCTGTGGCTGGCCGACGCCCGCAGTGGGCAGGCCAGCCCGCCACTCACCCTCCTGCCCCGTGCCCTGAATATTTACCGGAGCCTCGGCGTGGCCGATTTTGCCCCCAATCGCCGTCACGTCCTGCTGACTGAACGCGGCGGTGACGGCTGTGGGGGAGCGCTGTACGGGGTGCGTCTGGCCGATCTTCAGGCCCGCCAGGAACGTTCTCTGCCCGCTGCGTTCGGTACTGGGCTGACGCGGTTTTCGGGCTGTGGCCACCCGCGCCCCGTGCCTCAAGTCGTCTTTGCCCCAGACGGCAGACATCTGCTGATCCGCGACGGCAATGCACTGACGTGGTGGTCAGGCACATTCGGCTTGGTCAGCAGGGGTGCAGCAGAGTAGGGCCGATAAGTTGATTTCCGCTTGCTCAACGTCAACCCAGAGCCTCTGCTCTACACTGCCCGCGTGAAACCTGCCCTCACGCTGGCCGAACTGTTCACTTTGATCCGCGAATCGGCGTTGGCATTCGGGCAAGACAAAGCGCCCCGGCTGGCGGCGGCCATCGCCTACTACGCTATTTTTGCGGTGGCCCCGATGCTGTTTTTTGCGCTGGCGGTGGCCAGCCGTTTTTTGGCGAACATAGATGTGCAGGAGCAGTTGTTCGCCTTTCTGAGCCAGAACATCGGCACAGATGCCGTGGCGTTTGTGCAGACCCTCATTCCCAAAGACGACACCCTGCAAAAGTCCAGCGTCATTGCCACGACCATCGGTTTTGCCACCCTCTTTCTGGGTGCAACCGGCCTCTTCGTTCAGCTGCAGGACGCCCTGAACAGCCTCTGGGGCGCGGAGCCGGGGCCACCCGTGGGGCCACTGGCCATCATCGGGTCGCGGCTGGTGTCGTTCGTACTGGTCCTGAGTTTCGGCGTGCTGATCATTGCTTTTCTGGTGGGCAATACCTATCTGTCGGCGGTGGCCGAGCGGCTGGGCGACCTGATCGGTGCAGGCGCTTTTTTTGTGCGGGTGGGCACGTTTGTGCTGTCGCTGCTGCTGCTCACGCCCGTTTTTGCTAGCGTCTACAAATTGCTGCCCAGCGTCAAGCTTCAATGGAAAGACGTGTGGGTGGGCGGGGCCGTCACCGCGCTGATGTTTACGCTGGGGCAGTTGTTGATCGGCCTGTATCTGGGCCGCGCCGCACCGGGCAGCGTGTTCGGGGCGGCCAGTTCACTGGTCATTTTGCTGCTGTGGATCTACTACTCCAGCATGATTTTCTTTTTTGGGGCAGAGGTGACCTGGGTGTATTCCCAGAAGTACGGCACGCGGGCAGGTGGGGCCGCCAACGTGGCCAAAAAGCAGCAACTGGCCGCCCAGGGAGCCAGGATAGATGCGGCCCCCAGCCAGCAGGAAGTGGAGAGCGCCGCAGCTCAGGCCAACCGTTCTCCACGCCGAGTTTTTGGTCGCCCGCTGCCGCAGCTCAGGGTTCCCCCTGTGCTGGCTGATCGGTTCTCCAGACCAGCCACGCCGGATGTGTTGCCCAGCATCAGCGCCGCTGTATGGAACGCGGTCCTGGCGCTGTTGGCCATTCCGGCAGTCATTGTGCTGAAACTGCTCGGTTGGCGGGGAGGGCCGCGCCGCTAGGGCTGGCTGTCCCTACCCGGCCCCCAGTCCGTTACCCTGCTGCTACCTATGCCCGCTCTTTCTGCCCCGCGCACCTTCCGGGCCATTGCCGTACAGCCCAAATGGAGCGCCGACGACTTCGTCAGTGCCGCTGCTTTCCGGGCCTGGATGCGCTCGCAACTGGACCTGGCCCGCCCGCATCTGCATCCCGAACATCCCAATCTGGTGGTCCTGACCGAACTCAATGGCCTGCCGCTGGTGCTGCGCGGCTCCCCGTTGGCGGCCAGAGCCGCAACGTT
>JAQBPF010000477.1 GCA_028287665.1 Deinococcus sp.
GATGTGGGTCAGTTGGGTCATCAGCAGCACAGTCAGAAAGCTGAGCAGCAGGCCGCCCAGTGCGCCCACGATGGTTTTGGCCGGACTGACCTCGGGGGCCAGTTTGCGCTAGCCGAAAAAGTAGCCCACAAAAAAGCCGCCCACGTCTGCCGAGATGGTCGCCATGAGGGGCAGCGCAAAATACAGCAGACCCAGTTCTGCGTTGGGGGTGTAGCGCAGCAGCAAAAAGTAGCCCAGCAGCCAGGGGATGTACAGCAGCCCGAACAGCGAGTACACGATGCGCTCCAGCGGGCGCTCGCCGGGCCGCATGACTTCCATAACCAGCATGTAGCCCACCGCCACGGTCAGCACAGCCTCGCGCCAGGAGCCGCCCGGCCAGGGTGCCTGCGGCCACATGGGCAGGCTGGCCACAATCAGCGCCGCCGCGAATACGCCCAGGCTCACGCGCCGCACGTCTATATCGTTGCGGTCGAGCATGCGGATGTACTCGAACAGACCCATGACCGACAGGAACACCAGCGCGGGCAGGAGAGCCCACCAGCCGATCCACACGATCACGCCCACGATGGCAAATCCCACCAGCGAGGTCATCAGGCGCGTCCAGAGGGTTTCCATTAGAGGAGGCTGTCCATGAGGGCTGCGATAACAACGCGCCGCCGGAAGGCCCGGCGGTCACGCGCTGCACATTGAAAGCGGGGCGACGGGGACAGACTCACCCGAGGATTTCCTGCTCCTTCTTGGTAAACGTGGATTCCACGCGGGCAATGTACTCGTCGGTGATTTTCTGTACCTCGGCCTCACCGCGCTTGATCTCGTCGTCGCCCACGCCTTCCATCTTCTTCACTTCGTCCAGCGCGTGCTTGCGCAGGTTCCGCACCGCAATGCGGGCGTCTTCGGCGTAATTCTTGGCGTTCTTCACGAGGTCTTTGCGCCGTTCTTCGGTCAACATGGGCAGGCTGATAAAGATCGTATCGCCCTTGTTGTTGGGGTTCAGGCCAAGGTCACTGTCGCGAATGGCTTTTTCAATCGGGTTCAGTGCGCCTCTATCCCACGGAGCAATAACAAGTGTGCGGGCATCGGGTGTAGAAATGCTGGCGACCTGATCGATCGGCACGGTGGAGCCGTAATAATCCACCACGATTTTCTTCAGAATGCCGGGGTTGGCGCGGCCTGTACGGAGCACGCTGAGGTTGTTTTCCAGCGCCTCGATTGCCTTGGTCATGCGTTCACGGGTATCGGACTGAATGGTTTTAAGGTCTGCCATGATTGAAATCTCCTAAACAAGTGCAGTCTTGGGGGCCGGATTCCTGGGAAGCAGGACTGAACAGCACACAGCGGGTGGGCGATGAGGCGGTCACAGCAGAGAAACGCCCCGGACAGCAGTGGTGGGATTCTACCGTCATGTCAGGACGTCTGCCCTTTTGCAATCTTTCGGCTTACGCTGCGGTGCTTCAGGCTCAGGTTCAGGGCGTCTGAATCAGCGTGCCCACGCGCTCGCCCGCAAACAGGCGTTCCAGGTTGCCCTGCTCGAACAGGTCGAAGACCACGATAGGCAGGCCCTTGTCCATGCACAGCGTAATGGCGGTGGCGTCCATGACCTCCAGGCGCTGATCCACCACGTCCAGATGGGTCAGGGTGTCGTAGCGTTTGGCGTCCGGGTTTTTGCGGGGGTCGGAGTCGTACACGCCGTCCACCTTGTTTTTGGCCATCAGCACCACTTCCGCGCCGATTTCCAGCGCCCGCAGCGTGGACGTGGTGTCGGTGGTAAAGAACGGCGCACCGTTGCCGCCACCAAAAATAACCACGCGGCCCTTTTCGAGGTGACGCATGGCGCGGCGGCGAATATACGGCTCGGCCACGGCTGCCATATGAATGGCGCTCATGACGCGGGTGGGTTGTCCAGCGGTTTCCATCGCGTCTTGCAGGGCCATCGCGTTCATGACCGTACCCAACATGCCGATGTAGTCGGCAGTGGCGGCGTCCATGCCCGCGCCGTTGCGTGCCCCGCGCCAGAAGTTACCGCCGCCGATCACGATGGCGAGTTCAATCTCTTTGCCCGCAATTGCTCCGGTCAGCAGCTGGGCCAGCCGCGCCGTGGTGTCGGGGCTGATGCCGAAGCCGTTTTCATCGGCCAGAAATTCTCCGGAAAGTTTAAGCAGCACACGTTTAAACATGGTTCACCTCATACGGATTCCGGTTGAACAGTTAGGAAGTAACTGCGAAACCCGACCAACGGGAGTAGGAAAAGTGCGAATTCCAGAATGGAGTTAGCTTTTGGTGCTGTCCCGAAAGATAACGGAATGGCCGGAGTTCGTATCGCACAGGCAGACAGGGAAGAGAGGCAGGCCAGAACAGCAAAAAGGAGCGGCTATGATGGGCCGCCCCTGCTCAATGTCTGTTTAGGAGCTGATCTCGAAGCGGACGAACTGCTTGACTGCCGCGTCTCCGAGGTACTGCGCCACCGTCATGCTGTTGTCCTTCACGAACTTCTGCTCGGGCAGCACTTTTTCTTCGTAGAACTTGCTGATCTGGCCGCTCACGATCTTGTCCACGATCTGCTGAGGCTTGCCTTCGTTCAGGGCTTTGTTGGTCAGGATTTCGCGCTCTTTTTCGATGTCGGTGCTGTCTACCTCGTCACGCGACATGTACTGAGGACGCTCGGCGGCCACGTGCAGGGCCACGTCTTTGGCGTGGGCTTCGCTGCCGCCCGCCACGCGCACCAGCACGCCGATCTTGCCGTTGCTGTGCACGTATCCGGCCAGCGTTTCGCCGTCAGCGGCTTCGACGAACGCCACGCGGCTCAGCACGAGGTTCTCACCGATTTTGCCAGCGGCGGCGGCCACTGCCGTACCCACGGTTTCGCCGTTCAGGTCAGTGTTCTTGAAGGCTTCCACGTCGCTCGTGCCAGCGGCGAGGGCGGCCTGTGCCAGAGACTGCACGAGGGCCTGAAAGTCGGAGTTGCGGGCCACGAAGTCGGTTTCGCTGTTGACTTCCACGATGGCGGCCTTGTTGCCGTCTACCACAAAGCGCACGAGGCCTTCTTTGGCTTCGCGGTCACTCTTTTTAGACGCCTTCACGATGCCGCGCTCACGCAGCAGGGCTATGGCCTTTTCTTCGTCGTTGCCCGAGTCGGACAGTGCCTTCTTGACGTCCATCATGCCCGCGCCCGTCAGTTCGCGTACTTTCTTAATTGCTTCCATCATGATTGCTTCCTCCGTGAATTGGTTTTGCTGAGACAACTTAACAATAGGGGCGAATCCGAACCATTGGCCGGACACGCCCCCACTTGTGTTCCGGTTCTAAACTTAGCTTCGGCCCTGGCTGCTCGTCAGTTGGCTGGTGTCGCCTTCTGCGCCGCTCTCGGCTGCGTCCATTTCGGGGGTGCTGCCGTCCACGCGCTCGCCGCTCACGTCTTCGCCGCCGCCACGTGCTTCCACGAGCAGGTCACCGATGCGGTGCGCGATCAGCTGGATGCTGCGAATAGCGTCGTCGTTGCCGGGCACGATGTAGTCGATGACATCGGGATCGGAGTCGGTGTCGGCCAGCGCGATCACGGGAATCCCGAGACGGTTGGCTTCCTGCACGGCGATCACTTCTTTGGTGGGGTCAACCACGAAAATAGCGTCGGGCAAGCGGGTCATCTTGCGGATGCCGCCCACGAAGCGCAACAGGCGCTCGCGCTCGGCGCCCAGCTTGATGCGCTCGGCCTTCAGGCGGTCATTGATGCGGCCCGACTCGAACATTTCGTCGAGTTCGTTCAGGCGGTCAATGCGGGTACGCATGGTTTTGAAGTTGGTGAGCATTCCGCCCAACCAACGGCTGGTCACGAAAGGCATACCAGTACGGCGTGCTTCGAGTTCCACGATTTCCTGCGCCTGCTTCTTGGTGCCCACGAACAGGATGACGCCGCCGCGTTCTGCGAGTTCCTTGATGAAATCGAAGGAGCGGTCGACCTGCTTGAGGGTCTTCTGAAGATCGATGATAAAAATCCCGTTGCGCTCGGCGAAGATGAAACGCTTGAATTTGGGGTTCCAGCGCTTGGTTTCGTGGCCGAAATGTACTCCGGCTTCGAGCAACTGCTTCATGCTGATGTACGACATGTTCTCTCCTGAGCGTTACTAGACGGGCCAAGTTTGCGTTCCCCGTGCCAACCCACCGTCAGGCCGCCGTGCAGCTTTGCAGCTCATGCAGGCGGTGTTCGGTATCCGGGTCAGGCCCAAGCGCGACGCTCCAGCGCGGATGGGCAGGGTCACGGGCGCACCCAACGGGAGACTATATCAGAGTTTGGGGGCGGAGGCTTTAGCGCGGGTGGCAGCGTGGGCGTTTAGGCAGGGGAGGTCTGAGGGTCAAAGGGGCGAGGGCTACAGGCAAGACCAAAGAGCTATTTATCTCCCTCACCCTTGGCTTGCAAAGCTCCGCAGGAGAGGGGGGAGGGCTGGGGACTCGCAGAGCTGCGCAGCAGAGGGGGTGAATGAGCGCCAGCGATTGCCCTTCCTTGGACCCTTAGACGCCCTTCGCCCCAACTCAGTCCGCTGCCAACGCCTTCACCATTGGCGGCTCTTTCTTCTGCGCCAAGCCGAATAAGCCTAAGCCGATGCTCATAGCGGGGCCGATGGCGAGGGCAAACACCAGGGTTCCCCACCCAATCGGACCGCCCAGGAGCAGCCCTGTTGCCAGTACCGCCACTTCTACCCCCGTCCGGGTGCGCGAGACGGGCCAGCCGTATACGCGCCGCAGCCCCAACGTCAGGCCGTCGCGGGGGCCAGCGCCCAGTCCCGC